>LFTF01000118.1:31394-33371 GCA_001512945.1 Clostridiales bacterium DTU023
GAGCACCTGTTTCAGGTGCTGTGGTTGAGATCTGCGATGAACAAGGCGAGGTTCTTTGCGCTCTCGCGACAGATTGTAATGGTAACGCGATAGCAGAAGGTCTACCTGCAGGAAGGTACATTTTCAAGGAAATACTCGCGCCAGACGGCTATGTCTTAGACGAAGGCGAATTCAAATTCACGGTCGACATCTATGGATCGGTGGACGGTGTTACCGAATTTACAAATCAACCGGCACGACTCGTTATTACTAAAGTGTCCACGGCTGACCTGACTCAGACCCTTGAAGGTGCAGAGTTTCAGATCTTTGGATTAAAAGAGGATGATGAGCTCGAGCTGATTCGTTACAGGGTCGAAGATGACATGTACATTGCCGATACGACAGGTGAAACCGATACGGTTGCAAGTGACTGTAATGGGACAATCGATATTATCGGCCTTCCATTCGGCCAATACAGTCTCAAGGAGATCAAATCACCGGCGGGGTACAGCCGGCTCAATCAAGCAATCGATTTCATATTGTCGGACAAAGTGGCAACAGTTGAATTGACCGTGTCTAATAAATTGATTACTGTTCCTCCGACAGGTGAAGTGTTGCCCGGCATAGGGCTCATACTCGTTGGCGCCGCATCACTGTTCGGTGTGTTTGGAATTATTATCGTTACAAAGAAAAAGATTAAAGGTGTTGAGAGTCGTTAGCCCTTGAGGAGTTATTGGGTTATCTCTGTGTTGGCGTCATCCGAGGGATGGCGCCGGCTCAGAGGCCGAAGTTAACATCTGCCATTAAGATGTCGCTCATTTTACGATGACCGATCCCGCACCGATAATGCCACTCGTCAAAAGGTAAACGATGACACCTGCGCACATTACGCCTGCGATGGTAGCGAGCACACTTTTCTTGAAATCCATATCCAGGATGCTGGATGCAAGTACTCCGGTCCATGCTCCGGTTCCCGGAAGCGGAATAGCGACAAAAAGAAAGAGTGCGAAATAGAGTCCGCGCCCTGCTTTTTTAAGAAGTTTCTGCCCCGCCGATTCGCCGCGGTCTAGGAAGAAAGAGCATATTCGGCCGATCCAGGGTTTATCCTGCCCCCAAGCAAGGAATTTTCTAGCAAAATAAAAAATAAACGGAACAGGAAGCATATTGCCGAGAAGAGCAACCGCCAAAGAAGGGAGGGGCGGCATTGCATGCGCGCTCGCGTAAAGACCGGCTCCCCTTATTTCGATCAGAGGAACCATTGAAATGAAGAAAATCCAGAAATATTTTTTTATCACGATTTATATTTTTTAGTCATGATGATCATGGTAATGGTCGTGGTCGTGATCGCCGTCCTGACCTTGTAGTTCGACAAGTTTTCCAAGGGCAAACTCAGTTAAAAAAACGATCTGCGTGGGTTGAGCCGCATATGTTTCGCCTGCGAGAGTTATTCCGTTGCTGGTCTCTAAATAATCCAAAGGGATTGATCGATGGAAAGATCGGCCGGTCTCATCATCAGTCACAAGGAGTTGCACTTGCTCAGCAGAAATACTGATGAGAGGGGGTAGGTCAGATTCCAATTCATTCACGATCTGACCAATGGCCTCCCACATTTTGGGAATAAGACAGTCGATACCGGCTGCCTGGCTTTCGAACCATTGTTGGATCCATATTTTCAATTCGTTAAGCTTGTCATCCATAATTAACACCTCGATTTGGGAGCACATCTGTAGGCAATTGTCACCGTTGTTTCTCATTATCTCACAAACAATACCGGTTCGCAGAAAGAATGTTGTTCTCAGCTGTGCGGTAAGAATGTAGGGAGAGCGAGTTGTATTTAAATAACACATGATTGCGACGTTATGCATTTATTGAAAATGGAAGATGCGAATATAGAGCGCCATTCTGGAATAATATATCGTTAGATATCGGTAAATATAGTGAAGGACTGTTCCCAACTGCTCGGAATATTAGAAATAAGAGCAATAGCATGGCTAAACC
>LFTF01000062.1 GCA_001512945.1 Clostridiales bacterium DTU023
TGGTGGAAGTGACTTTGGAAACATTGACGCAATACAGTTAGTTCGGAAATGAAGCAACCCTGTGGGTCGATTTGACTCGCGGGGTTTCTTGTTATGAGAGGAGAAATTGATATGAAGAGATGGATGAAAAAGACAGTATCAATCATACTGGTCCTTTTCCTAGCCGTTACTCTGCTTGCCCCGCCTATGCTGGCACAGGCAAGGCAAAGCGCCTTTCCGGCAGATTTCGACACAACGATTCTGAGGAAGCAATGGCGCGAGCATCGCGCAGAGCAATTGAAAGATGTGAGTGGCTCCCTGAACAGCACCCCTTATATGGATAAGGCTGTGCGTATCATGATCGAGCTCAAGGCTCCGGCAGCCGTGGACACAGGACGTTCGGAAAAATCCGTTATCGCGTCGCAGCAATCGATCCGTGAGCAGGTCTTGAAGATTACCGGTACAGAGCTACTCAATAGTTACGGCTATCTCGCGAATGGATTCAGTTTGACGGCGAAGCGCAGTGATTTCCAGGAAATTCGCGCGATCCCAGGCGTCAAGAATGTCGCCGAAGTGCCGATGTTCTATATGGACATGAAGAATGCGGCACAGATGACACACGCGGTGCAGGTCTGGGAGGACCTCGGGATCAAGGGAGAGGGGATGCTCGTCTCCATCATTGACACCGGTATCGACCCCTCACACAAGGACATGCGTCTGTCGGACGGTACTACAGCCAAGCTGACCTCGTCAGATGTCACTGCTCTTATCAGCGCAAACAGTCTGCAAGGCAAATTCTTCACTGAAAAAATCCCTTACGGATACAACTATGCCGATAAAAACCAAAACATCGTTGACGAGGCTCTATCGGGGCAACCGGGGTCCATCGGTGATGTTTCCATGCACGGCATGCACGTCGCCGGCATAACGGCGGCGAACGCGACCGATCAAGATCTGGCAGACAGTGATGGCATTCGCGGTATGGCGCCCGAAGCGCAGCTTCTGGCGATGAAGGTTTTCTCCAACGACCAAAGCGGGGGTGCCTGGGCCGATGATATCCTGATGGCCATCCAGGACTCCGTCAAGCTTGGCGCCGACATCATCAACATGTCGCTTGGTTCGCCCTCAGGTTTCTCAGATGCCGACAACGCGTTCTCTCGTGGTGTCGCGCAGGCAACGGACGCGGGAACACTTCTCGTCATGTCAGCCGGCAATGAAGGCCTTGCGTACGATTCTTCGGGAAGTACCTCGAATGAGCTCGATTGGCTCGATAAGTACTTCGGTGGACCGGGTATGCCGGACAGCGGTTCTGTCGGAGCCTATTCAACACTGCCGGACGCCCTATCTGTGGCATCTGTTGACAATACAGCAACTTATTCCAACCACATGGTCTACCGCGCGGACGAAGGCACACCTGTCGAATTCTCGTATGACAGCCAAAAAGAACCGGCTGGTGGCCGCACATTTCTTGACGGCCACTGGATCGAGATAGTTGACTGCGGTCTTGGTCAAGAAGACGATTTCGATGGAATCGACCTGACAGTTAAATATGCGTTTGTGCAGCGTGGTATTATTTCTTTCCAAGAAAAAGCTGAAAATGCAGCCGCGGCCGGAGCGATCGGGATCCTCATCTGGGACAACATGCCGACGACTGGTTCGCTTGGTATGTCGGGGATTGAAGATTCCGGTATTTCCTCTGTTTTCCTCTGGGAGGCCATAGGATTAGAAATTCAAGCGCTTCTCGATGATAACAAAACTGTTGAAGTCGATACGGAGTCCTTTCTGGCGTGGACTGCTCCTACAGAGAGTGCCCCACCCTCATACTTCACCAGCTGGGGACCGTCACCGGAACTCAACTTCAAGCCCGAAGTGGCTGGCGTTGGCGGTAGCGTCTACTCCACCTTCAACGGCAGCACGTATGGCATGATGTCCGGCACCTCGATGTCGTCGCCTCATGTTGCAGGTGCGACAGCGCTGATCATGGCGGCTATGGCAAAAGATCCTGTACTCAAGGAGCTTGCCGGTCGCGTACGTATCAACTATGTGAAGGCGATCCTGAGCAATACAGCATCACCCCTGATCGATGTGGATAATGATGAAGCCATTCATTCACCTCGCCAGGTCGGAGCCGGCTTGATCAACGTCAAGGACGCGATCGACTCCAACGTTACTGTGACATATAACGGTCAGGGCAATGTCGCTCTCAAGGACTTTGAAGGCACGAAAACGTTCATCTTGACGTTCACAAATTACGGCGATCAGGAAGTCACATTCCAGGCACAAGAAGCCGTTGTCTTTTCGACAGAGCATGATGGCGATGCTTATGATTACGTCGTGGACGACGCCTCTGTCACGTTCTCAACAACTGATATTGTAGTGCCCGCGAGCGGCGAAGTGACGGTTGAATGCGTACTTGACCCCGGTTCAACGGAGTACAACTACGTCGAGGGCTACCTCGAGTTTAAATCCTCCGATGCCTCAGTTCCATCCCTTTCAATTCCCTACATGGGATACGTTGGGGATTGGGCGGAACTCAACATTTTTGATTTTGTTGAAGGACTCGGTCCTGATGCGCTGGGCCGCGGCGGTTTATACGATTTTTATATGCCGGCCATTGATGACGATGCCCCATGGCTAGCTCGTGTATTTAGCGCGACGCAACTATACAGGTACGACACCCCTGTGGGCGTTGAGGTGCCGGGGGGCAACTGGTACGACTGGATTCTGGTCGAGGATTATTTTAATCCGTGGACTGTCGGATTCAATAATGATCCGGATGAAGAAGACTCCATCAAGGAGCTTGCGCCGCGTATCGGTGTGTTCCGCGGTGTACAGGAAGTGGAATGTTTTATCACGGATGAAGGCGGAAACGAACTCAGACAGGTCGGCTGGATTGACGCAATCCGCAAACCCGTGATGTCGCGTCTCACTGAGTTGAGAAGCGCGATCGATATGGCCTACGGAACGCACTGGGACGGCACGCTTTACGATGCGAGCACCGGTGAATTCACATACGCGGAAGAGGGGCAGTATATCTACAAGGTCCGCGCGCGCATGAATGATCAGGCAGAGTGGCAGACTATCGAAATACCGGTTAAGGTTGACAATACGCCGCCTACGCTTACGTCATCATACGATGACTTCTACGGATTTGACGCCGTTTACTACGATGAGGTCGACCATCCAAATATGGTATTGACTTTCACGGATGTGTTGGATGGTTTGGGAACAGGTATCGATAGCTCGAACTCAGGGGTAGCATATTTCGATCCCCATACGGGTGATTTGGTTTTCCCGGATCAATCTTGGGATTTGGATGACGACGGCAATCTGGAAATTAAAGCAGATAATCCAGATTATTTGTTCGGATCATCTGAGGCCATTGGCCTGCTGATACTCAATGATTACACGGAGAACATGACGGTTCAGATGTTGTATATCATGCCAGGCAACTGGCCGACTGCTGCCGTTCGGGCTTACAAACTTGGTAGTACTGTAGGATTTGACGATGTGGTTGGTCCGAACCCTTTCATCACATACAACGCCAAAGAATGTGAAGACTTCGAGATTGCCGAGGGTACGGCGGAGATGATGGTCCGTTCTTATGGGCCAGTCGTCACAACAACTGTTAATGGGGGTGTGCCTGTTGATGTGGATGAGGATGAAGGCATTTGGTTCCATATCCTCAGCGGCATGGTAGACGGTGTGCCCGTCGATCTTGAGATCAAAGGGTTCGCTGACGACGATACTGAATTGGCCTCGGCACAAGCGAAACTACTCGTAGATCGCACAGCGCCAGTCATGGTGATGGCTGAGGTTTTAGCTGCCAATACGCAAGGCCTCAACTACATCGAGATGACGGACGAGGTTAACCTCACGTTATCGGACAATTTCGCTGCGGGTATCAACCGGGTAGTTGGCTTTGACGGTGTGCGACAGTTCTCCTTGGCAGCAGACGATTTAGGCAAGGTAACCGTGCCGGTCTTCGACGAAGGACAACTGATCACAATCACTCCGGTCGACTTTGTGGGCAACTTCGGAACGCCTATTTCGTTCTTCCTCCTGCCAGATGGCG
>LFTF01000080.1 GCA_001512945.1 Clostridiales bacterium DTU023
GATCGGCAAGCTCAACGCGGGGCGGATCGAAGACGGCGTGATTAACGTGGAGGTCAAGGATGGTCCGTCGTTGCATATCATCAAGGAGAAAGATCATCTGACTACCGTGAAAGGCAAGCACGTCAACGCTCGGGCATTCATGTATTTTGACAGTGTGGAGACAGCGGGCGGTATTCTCACCGGAGCTTTGGACAGTTACGCTGCGATTGGCAGCGGCAAGCTCGCCTTCCGCGGTCGAATCCCGATGATCGACAATCTCAACAAGCTGCTGACTCAGGTCTCGGCCTATCTGGCTTAAGGAGGCTAAAATGGAAACTTATAATTACAAGAAAAGTCAAGAAATGTTTGCTCGTGCCGTTAAGGTTATTCCTTCCGGTATTTACGGGCATCTGGGTCCGGCCGAAGGTTGCTTTATACCGGTTCAGGCCTATCCCTTTTATGTAGATCGCGCCGAAGGTGCCTACATGTGGGATATCGACGGTAACCGTTTTATCGACTACATGTGCGCATACGGCCCCAACGTTTTGGGATACAATCACCTGGAAGTCGACCGCGCAGCGATGGAACAATTGCAGCGAGGAAATTCCACCACGCTAGCTTCGCCGGTAATGGTCGAACTGGCAGAACTGCTCGTCGACACGGTCGATTCTGCTGACTGGGCCTTTTTCGCCAAGAATGGCGGTGACGTGACCAATTTGGCCATGTTATCGGCGAGAGCCGCAACCGGTCGCTCGGTTGTCGTCAAATTTATCGGTGGCTACCACGGCGTTATGCCCTGGATGCAGGAACTGGGCTACCCGGGCATTATCCCCGAAGACGTCGAAAATGTCGTGACACTGCCGTTTAATCGCGCCGATCTATTCGCTACTCTGGTCGCGAACAACCCAGACCGAATCGCCGGTGTAATTGGGACACCATACCATCATCCCGCGATGCATGATAATGAATTGCCGGTGCCTGGCTTCTGGCAAGATATCAGGCGAATCTGTACAGAAAACGGCATCGTCCTAATCGTAGATGACGTACGCGCAGGGTTCCGCTTGAACACGCGCGGCTCGGATTTCCATTATGGATTTAAGGCAGATCTTATCTGCTTTTGCAAAGCTTTGGCCAACGGCTACAACATTTCCGCACTTTGCGGTATTGAATCTTTGAAGAGTGCGGTAAGCTCCGTATTCAATACGGGCAGTTACTGGCTTTCAGCTATGCC
>LFTF01000122.1 GCA_001512945.1 Clostridiales bacterium DTU023
TATCAACCGAAATGTCGTTGACGTTAAGACTCGATTGGATATTGAGGTTGAGTTTCTCCACATGATCCAAAATATCGGATGCGAAGCGGCAATGCAATTACTCACAGTTGACATTAAAACGGCCAACCGATCAACGGCGGATAAACTTGGAGTTCCTCCTAATACGCCGATACTTACCACCTCAAAGATTGTTACTGCAGACGGTAAACCTGTCATTTTTTGCATCGACCATATTCCTTTTTCAAAAATTGTAGATTACAGTTACACTACCGAAGAACTCGAACTTCCAATATTTTACTTTATTGAAAAATACTGTCATACATCCGTATTCATGGATCTTACAGAAATCAAAATCACGCCTGCCGATGCTTTAATAGGTAAATTTCTTGAAATCCCCGAAGGCACACCTCTCCTTCATATGGATGAAGTGGCGTATAGCATCGATAATGATCCCATCATGTATTCGGAAGAATATTATATTAACGGCGTATTCAAACACATCGTTCTCAGAAAAAAAATCTGAAGCTCGACAAATGGACCCATTGCCGGGGAGATGTCCGTCAACCCTCAAAATGCAATTTTTATCAGAATAAAAAAAGTTTTTTCCCTCCAAAAAGCAGATTGCTGATGTTGTATTTAAGTTTATCCAGTTTGACCACATTCAGTCTAGTGGGGTAAACTGAGCTCACAGGTTACGTCTTCTCCGGACGCATATGGATCGTTGCGTGACGCCGCAAAACCATGTCCCGAGTTTATTCTCGGTAGCCGAAACGGGGAACACGGAAAATCTTAGAGGGGATGATCGTGATTCAGTCATTCACTGCAATGAGTGATCGAGTGAAAGAGTCGGGTCGGCAACGTATTGTTGTCGCAGCAGCCCAAGATAACGATGTCCTGCTTGCCGTTGATCGAGCGGCCCGTCTTGGCATTGCGGAACCTGTCCTGGTGGGACATAGGGACATGATTCTGGAAGCAGCTGACCATTGCGGCGTCGATCCAAGCCGATACGAAATCATCAATGAAGAAGATAACAGTGAAGCTTGCAAGACAGCTGTTCGATTGATACGAGAACACAAAGCTGATGCGATTATGAAGGGCCTCGTTGGAACCGCACTGTTGCTCAAGGCTATATTGAATAAAGAGACTGGGATCCGAGACCGAGAGCTGCTATCGCACATCGGTCTCTTTTTTATTGCGAAGACCGAGCGTTTTGCAATAGTCACCGATGCCGCGATGAGCATCGCGCCAGACATTTTTATGAAAAGACATATCATTGAAAATGCGGTGGAGGCCGCGCATCTCTTGGGCATTGAAATCCCTAAGGTGGCATGTGTGTGTGCGCTCGAGAAGGTTAACCCAGCCATGCAGGCGACGGTTGACGCGGCACAACTTGTCGGCATGAACCTTGCAGGGGAAATACTCGGATGCCTCGTCGGCGGACCGTTAGCACTTGACAACGCGCTTTTTGCGAAAGCGGCACAACACAAAGGGATCACAGATCCTGTTGCGGGCAACCCTGATATCCTGCTTATGCCTAACATCGAGGCAGGCAACGTTCTCTATAAAGCACTTGCATTTCTTTGCGATTCACCCGGCGCGGGGCTTGTTCTCGGCGCCAAAGCGCCCGTAATTCTGACTTCGCGAAGCGACAACGACGACACGAAGTTGAATTCCATTATCTTGGCGCTTTATCTAGCTAGCATGAAAAAGGATGAAACCGCATGACACAGCTACTAATTATAAATCCCGGGTCTACTTCGACTAAATTCGGTGTATTCGAAGATAAACGTGCTGTTTTCTCAAAATCAATCCGGCATGACACTGAACTTGAATCACTGGCCGACCTCATAAGTCAGCGCCCAATGAGACAAAAATTAATCTGCGACACCCTTTCGGAACAAGGTATCGATCTTAAAATGATGGATGCTATCGTGGGACGAGGCGGTCTTCTCCACCCATTGGAGGGTGGCGTTTATGTAGTCAATTCAGACATGATCGATGATCTCGAAAGCTGTAAATACGGCAAGCATGCAAGCAATCTTGGAGGGATCCTTGCTGACGCAATTGCCCGTCCTCTTGGCCTTAAAGCTTACATCGCTGATCCCGTAATCGTCGACGAGATGAGACCTTTGGCTCGCTTCTCCGGCTGGCCTGC
>LFTF01000017.1 GCA_001512945.1 Clostridiales bacterium DTU023
ACTTATTTTGAACTCTATCTTGTACCGGAAGCAACAGAATCCGAAGTGCCTATACTGTCTATGTATATTGACGAAGAAGAGCAATCTTGGCTAACGCCGATCATCGGATATGAAGATGCCTGGGCAGTAGGCCTGTATTTAACAGAGGAAGATGATTGGGCTCTTTTAACCATGTATGATGAAGGGGCGCTAGATATTCAGTACACCTTTGACAACGACGACGACATATATGCAGAATGCCGTTTCTTTGTCCGTGAATACGGAACAGCATGGGACGAAGCAGTTGATCCACTCCCTGCAAGCTATGACGACTATGCAGCGTCAATAAGATAGGGTGTCAACTACCGACGGTTAGGTTAGCTCTAAGAGCATGATTGATTAAGAATTGGCGGGCGTCATCTTCTACACTCCGGAACTAAGACCTGTGACTAGGCTGGGTGAGTGTGGTGATGTCCGCTATCTGATTTGGAACACCAATCGGAAATAGGCTTTCGAACAATCCTAAAAATAATAGATGACGAAACCGATAGGGATGTTCTTTTCTACGACCCCTGTTTTCAAGCCGCGTACGCTCCTAAGAACGATGTACAGTTTCTACCGAGGGTATCCAACCTGCATTTTCAATTTTAACTAAAATTCATCTAAGCCATGGCGGATTACGATTGTTGTAAGGTAAGCGTCAAATAAAACGCCGCCTTACATCCCGGTATCCATTTTGAGAAAATGAAAGAAACAATCTTTAGACTTCTCGAGCAACGCTTAGAGAATTTCAGAGTGAAGGACGGTCATGCAGCTACAAGAGGCGAAGAAGCAGATAAAATGGCAGGAATGGTCACAAGTCTTGGCCTGTCGCAACAGCGAGGGTAGTGTCAAGCAATGGTGCGAACAAAATGGGATTCACATTAAAACATACTATTACCGTCTTCAGGTCGTGCGGGAATGCTAAACGATTTCACCTGCCAAGGCAATCTCTACATCGCCTGTGGTTATATCGATCTTCGAAAGGGTCCTGAAGGCCCTTGTTTTGGATCTTGAAAGGCAGATTAATAACCTCCAGGAACAGTTGAATCTCAAACAACACAAACCGTTTGGGCCTTCAAGTGAACGCGCCGAGTATTTGGAACAGTTAAGTGTTTCGGATGTCTTTAACGAGGCCGAAGTATTCTTTGCTCTCGACAA
>LFTF01000060.1 GCA_001512945.1 Clostridiales bacterium DTU023
CTATTGCGCCGCCTGCGGATCTCCTTTGCTCAAGGGTCGTATCAACGAATAGCCTATTTTTTCACATCATTCGAAAAGGGAGTTTATTGATATTATGGGAGAGTTTTTTGCGAAAACAAAAGAAGTTGCATAAGGATTTCCTCATACAACTTCTTCGTTCGTTCTCAGTAATGACGAACCGTATGCAATTAGTCATTACTATCTGGCGGAGAAGGAGGGATTTGAACCCTCGCTGGGGTTACCCCCACTAACGGTTTAGCAAACCGTCCCCTTCACCACTTGGGTACTTCTCCACTTCTTTATGAAGCGTTTCGCGCGTTTTTTATTATAACACGCTTCGCGACTTCAATGAATGAATGGCGGAGAGAGCGGGATTCGAACCCGCGGGGGACTTGCATCCCCGTCGGTTTTCAAGACCGATGCCATCAGCCAGCTCGACCATCTCTCCGTTTCAGCCAATGAGCGTAGTTATTCTACAAAGTAATGACCTGAATGTCAATGCGATGGACAGATTGCAAGATAGCCTATAAAATCAGAATACGGCCCAGTCGCTCTGAATAACTATTTTACTTCATTTCATATTGTAAACACATTTGTATAATAGGATTATGCAACGAATTGCTGAGTGAGCGAACCGGAAGTGTGAATATGAGTTATATTCTCGGGAACAAACTTGCCCGGCAAGATGTTACGATTACCGAAATAGAAATAACGGACAATAACAATAGACGAATACATAACGATAAGAGGATGAATTATGACAAGTCACGATGATGATCGCGACAATAAGGCGATACAGGAAGCAGATGATCACGAAGCCATGGCGACAGATGACGCGCGCGAAGATGCTGAAATGGCACAGGAAGATAAACTGAGCGACGATGCTGAGTCTGATTCGAATGGACAGGTAAAGCGTCAGGCGAGAATCAACCGGAAGCTGACCCGCCATTCAGTTAAAACGAATGGTATCCTGCCCTTGATTCCTATGCGAGGCATGGTTATCTATCCGGGCGTGCTGCTTTCGTTTGATGTGGGGCGCAAACAGTCGGTCCAGGCGATTCGCGACGCGATGGCAGGACGCCACGAATTAATACTTTCCAGCCAAAAAACGCTTGATGTTTTGTGGCCGTCCAAGGAACAAATCCATCGCATTGGAACACGCGTATTTATTCGTCAAATACTTGAACTGCCCGACAATTCGCTCAAAGTGCTTGTTTATGGGCTGGAACGTGTGGAAATTGATGACTTTGTCGCCGATGCGACGCATTACGAAGTGCGTTATCACTCCCTGCTCGTCAGTCCCGCTGAGCCAACGCCGACACTTGACGCTTCCATGCGCCTAATGGTTGAGCTGTTTCAACGATACGCGGCACTCACTGAACGCGTCGCGCCGGAGGCTGTGGCGCTTATTCGAAATGAAGTTGATCCAGGGCATGCCGCAGACATCATCGCGGGGCAACTGTCTCTGCGCTTCGACGAACAGCAGGAAGTTTT
>LFTF01000050.1 GCA_001512945.1 Clostridiales bacterium DTU023
TCGTATTGCGAAAACCGCGATGAGCGCAAACATAAGTGCGATCACGGTCGTTACCACAAGACCTTCGCTGTCAAAGGATAAATCGCCTGTGGCAAAGAGAAAGGAGGGTATAACAAGTATCAAAACCAACGCGAAAATAAAACTGTATTGGCGTTTGTGTTTTTGATACCTTGCATATAGGGGATCGTCCGCCCTGTCCGACCAGCCGATACCCCCGGCACCAACAGCCGGTACATAACCGTAGGGATGGATGCCATTGGGATCAAACCCGCATTGAGTGCAAATTTTGAGCTGTTTTTGCAAACGAGTTCCACAACGGGAACAGAAAAATATTTTTTCGAAAGCCACACAAGACCTCCCAGCGGCTAACAGCGTTGAATGCAGCCAATTAGCTACATTATAGAAGACGAAATAAACAATTGTAAGGCGCTAAACGCCAATGATCAAGCAAGCAGGCTCGTCAAAAGCGACTACATTCTTGTGATGCAAACAGGCGCTTGCCGCCGTATCATACCGGCTGTGGTAATCTGTAAGAGTAGGACTTTGACCACAGCAAACCGATTCGTCGAGTAATTATCACCTTCAATAAGATTATCCCCAAGCTCTCCAGAGTTAACAGCTTAGTCTATTTAACAACATTTATGAGCGCATTGAGCGCAATCATAAAATAAAAAACAACACGTCCCCGAAAGTGAAAAATATATCACGCTTTTTGCCAACATATCGGGTATTTAGGTGAGAGCGGCGAGGATGACACGGTAAGGAGAAAATTAAATGGATTTAATAGATCAAATAGTACTTCATGAAACGTTTGGCGAAGGAAAAGTAATCAAACACGTAAAGGGATATATTACCATCTTGTTTTCTATAGGTGAAAAAAGATTTTTATATCCGTCAGCTTTTAAAAAATTTTTGAAGATGAAAGACGACAAAGCGTCCGAAGTTGTGCAAGCAGACTTAAGCGCTTCAGAGGCAAGAAAAGCAAAAATTGCTGAAGAAAAGAAAAAACGTTTACTTGAGCGGCAAATGGCTAACCTCAATGCAATTCAAAAAACACGCAAACCTGCGCGCAAGCGAAAGGCAAAACCCAGGCCCAATATCGCGTTCAAATGCAATTTCTGTGATGGCGGCAAATCATTAGATCAAGTTGGTTTTGATGGTGTTTGCAGTGACGCCATAATTCGAAATAACATCGAGGTTGAGAAACGCACATGGTGCAGTGATGATACGTGCGCATGTAGACAATACCTCAATGGGGAAATCACTCGCACCTATCTTGATGAACGAAATGCCGTGTGTTACGAGAGCGAGATGCTAAGGGATTGGAAAGCTTATGCAGGAGTCGTTCAGAGTGGCGACAGGAAAAATGAACCTATGAAACTCCGGCAGGTGCGGGACAACAGTCTTTGTGTGTTAACCACACGTGATCCCGGTTCCGATGAGACCGATAGATATATCTTCGCCGTTTTCTTTATCGACGAGGCCTTCGAGGGCAATGACCTTGAACAGGGCTACGTTACATCAAACGGCCCTTATAAAATCAAACTCACGCC
>LFTF01000038.1 GCA_001512945.1 Clostridiales bacterium DTU023
CCCCGGTAATTGCCGTGTCCAAGCGCATAGGGAATCGCAATGATATAGAGATAAAGTGAACCAAGAAAGAAAAATAATGATTTGATCGGTTGACCGAGCAACAGCTGTCCGAGCCCCGGAAGTGGCCATGTCAAATAAGAGAGTATGGGATGGCGTTTTTCGGTTTCGATTGGTGTTTTACGCCGCAGGTCGGAGATATCGGAGTTCAATACGCGAAGACCTGTTCGAGCGTCATCCTTGAGGCGGTGTTTGGCATGCCGCACACGGTCTTTTTGAAATTCAATGGGCAGTGCGCGCTTGATCGCGCGGATTTCATCTTTGGCGGCAAGATCGCGTTCTCTTTTTTCATTGGCAAACGCTTTCGAAGAAATCATTCCTTCGCGATAAGCGAGTTTGAGTTCGTCTTTCTCATTACTCAGCGTTTGCGAACGCTCTTTACGGGCTTGAAGATACGCGTCGGTCTCCGCCTGCTGACCGGCCATCTTCGCTTGTGCCAATGCTTTTTTAGCCGATTCCAATTCAACGAGCATGGCGCGGCGATC
>LFTF01000126.1 GCA_001512945.1 Clostridiales bacterium DTU023
GGGCTCGGATACTACCGTCGCGCAAAACAACTTCTTGCATTGGCGAGAAAGATCGTCGATGAGTATAACTGCTTTCTGCCCCAAGATCGGACTGAGTTGATGAAGTTGCCGGGGATCGGGCCGTATACAGCCGGAGCCATTTTGTCTTTTGCCTACGATCTCCCTGAACCAGCCGTTGACGGTAACGTTGTTCGTGTCTTTGCCAGACTTGATGCAAAACCTTATGTGCAGGGCGATGTCAAGGCACAGCGTGAAGTCCGGTTAAGAGTATCGGGGATGATGCCGTCTGTGAGGGCAGGTGATTTTAGTGAAGCGCTGATCGAGTTAGGCGCAACGGTCTGTGTATCTGCCTCACCCGCCTGCGCTATGTGCCCCGTTAATGAGTTTTGTGATGCGTTTGCTCTTTCTACGGTTGGTGACTTCCCTGTGTCGGCCAAACCGCTCGCCAAACCGGTTTCACGATTGACCTATGTTTTGCTTTTTGACGAACGGCGTGTCTTCTGTCGGCGTCGCCCTGACGGTCTTCTATCGGGTCTTTATGAGTTCCTTTCATTCCCCGAAAAGATTGAGGAAGGGAATATAGTTCGGATCGAAGAATTGATAGAAGGTTGGATCAGCGAAAATGGTGAGGGTACTGTAAGAGATATCTCGTATGCGGGAAAGAAGCGTTCTATATTTTCACACCGGATATGGGAAATCTCATGCTGGGAAGTTGGAGTCTCTGGTGTCAAGACAACAGATCAGCAACGAGAGCCGTATCTGATTGTGCGCGACGATTATAAACCGGATGATATAGAGGGGGAAATGGTCACCTTCGCAGAGCTTGCGGAATTGCCCTTTCCTGCTTTCTTGATGCCTTGGCGAGATGATTTTATTGGTCGTTTAGGCTGTACACGTGATAAAACGTGAATCTTCTATTCATTGGTTCTGGTCAGGTAAGCTACATATCAGACAAACATTTGAAAAATAATAAAGCCACCAAGCTTTACGCTTGATGACTTTTAATTGGCTGCCGATCCAGGATTTGAACCCGGACATACTGAGTCAGAGTCAGGTGTGCTACCGTTACACTAATCGGCATCGTTATTTTGACGACAAGAGGCATAATACCAGCCGAGGTCGTCAGTTGTCAAACGATACTGAGGAAAAGAGTGCCATGCAGGACCCAGGATTCACATATCAGCCCACATCCTGCCATTGCCGGCAATGGGATTTCCAGTGGAAGAAGGCAGATTGCTTGAGGGCGTCCTTCCCGCTGCGTCAAGGGTGGATACTTCAATGAAGTAATGCCAGCTCATCATATCGCTTGTCCCGAACTGCGGATAGGTGAGGCTGAAATCCACATACAATTTAGTCTGTGTTTGAGTGACCTCTGAGACACCGAGTTGAATGGAACCGGATGTCAAACCGATGACACCGGCAATTAAAACTTTATCATGGAAGAAATTGTCATTGTACACCAGCCTCATTTGCGCAAGATCACTTTCCTTCCATTGCCATCCCGTAGCGGCGTTCAGAAGAAAGCTGCAAAGATCCTCCGTGTTATAGATAATGACAGGATCCGTCGTTAAACCAACACCGTAGCTCATGGGTGCCGTCCTCAAGATGCGGGCATTGTAGGGGATACTGTCTCCGGCAACAGGTAAGCGATGCAGTTTTCTCATAAGTTCCTCCAGATTTGTGCCCCAGCGGTTAGGATCGACGGTTTCCACCGGTTTGGTAGGGGTCGGAACCATCGTTGTTAAGGGTGTTGTTGTCGCTGATGTGGTCGGTGTATTAGAAA
>LFTF01000042.1:0-6702 GCA_001512945.1 Clostridiales bacterium DTU023
GCGCCGACGATCTCATCGCCCATGTACAGGCCATCGGCCCCTTCGTTGTCGACCATGTGACGGAGTTTCGATTGTTCAACGCCTTCTGGAATGCGATCCAGGATAAAGCTGCCGATAATGGGGTCTTTTTCGAGCTTGGATTTGGTTTTACTAACAAATCCTTTATCCATATAGACGAGCTCAAATTCGTCGACGGCATTGATCAGCAGGTAAAACTCATCTTGCGGCATGATCTCGCCAAAAGAACCGTAACGCTCATCGACCGGACATTCGAGGTCTTGCCAGGGGCCTTGGACCTCTGCCAGCTCAAACGGCGTCACATTGCCGATATACGTCTGGTTGGGATAGTACGCGCGCACGCGACTATAAGGACGAAGGTGCGCCTTAATCTGTTTGAGATACTCCGAATCGGGGTTGACGATACGTTCCGTTGTCTGCGTCGTCCCGTTGTGGAGAACCATATCTGGGGTGTGGACGAGGATATAGCCTGCGCCTTTCATTACACTGTTCATCAATAATTGATCCTGCCTTTCTGGTCGTTTATTTATTAATATCTACATCTGGCCAGAACGAGAAGTAATCGCTCGCTCGTCCGGTTGCTGAATAGTCTTCTCATAAAGGATGCCCCGGCGCCTCCCCGAGTGACCGGGGGCCGGCGTAGCCTGGGGCATCTCCTTGTCAAACGAATTACGTTCTAATACTTGCTGTATTGCTCGCGAATCGCCTGCATCTCTTCTGCGATCTCGTCGAGGTCGAGCACCATTTCCATCATGGAAACCTGCTCTTCATAAACCTCTGGATCAAACTCTTCTTTTACTTCCTCTTCGCAAACATGGTACACGCTGAGTCCCAACGAGACTCCTGTCAACGGACCTGCAAATGTCGGGTCACCGTTTGTGACCGTCTCTGCAGCAATGCCTGAGGCCTCACCTTCAGCTGCGCCAAAGAGAACAACGATGTTCTCAGGGCTGTACTGTTCAGTGAGATCTTTGACACGTTTCTGATTTTCCAGATCCATTGCACCTGCGGCTGTTCAGACGAAGCACTCCGTTGCGGAGTAGATGACCTCAGCTCCAGCAGATTCCGCGCAAAGCGAAATCGCAGGGCCGGGGATCCCGTCGCGGTCACCAATGACGATGACCTTTTTGCCTTCTAGTATGCTCATATCCTGCTCCTTTCGTCGTATTTCAGGTGTTTCTAAGGGTCACCCTCCCCAAAAGGGCAGGTACATTGAGCACCCACCTCGTGATATCGTTCATTTTACGCTTCCGATTGAATCAACAGAAGCGTGAATTCACAAAGTTACTATCCGCAACCTTTGCAGCCTGCGCAAGGATCGCTGTCTTCGCAATACTTCTCGAGCATGGCCTCAACTGCTTCGGGTGTCGCGTCGTCCTTGACCAGCTCTTCGACTTTTTCACCATTGCGATAAATCGCGACGACGGGGAGGCCGAGAATGCGCTGGGAGATAGCGAGTCGCCGGGCTTTTGTGGTATTGAGCGCTGTGAAACGGATACGGTCCCCGTAGGTCTCCTCGAGTTTTAGAATGTGAGGTTTCAGTGCCGCGCACGGGACGCAACCATCACCATAAAAATCGACGAAGACAGGACCTTCCGCTTGGAGAATCTCAGTTTCGAATGTATTTTTGTCTAGTTCAAACACTTGTTTATCCTTTCCTTTACGCTAACCGATGACGCCAGAGGCGAGATCGTGCTCTACTTGCATGGCGGCGATCGCGCCGTCGGCGCAGGCTGTTACCACCTGGCGGAGCGGTGTTTTGCGGATGTCACCTGCGGCGTAGACGCCAGGGACATTGGTTCGCATTGCTTCATCTGTGACGATGTAGTCGTATTCCATGTCAACGAGTCCGGAGAAAAGCTGCGAGTTCGGCAGGTAGCCGATGAAGACAAAGACGCCGAACATGCCGTCATCCTCGTCCGCTTCAACACGGCGTTCTTCGCCCGTCTTCGTATCCTTGACCGTCATCGCTGAGAGGATGCCGTCGCCATGAAGCGCGGTTACCACTGAATTCCACATGAATTCAATTTTGTCGTTCGCGAAAGCGCGTTCACGGATCGATTGCACGGCGCGGAGTTCATCCCTGCGGTGAATGATGGTGACTTTTCTCGCGAATTTCGTGAGGTACATCGCCTCTTCAACAGCTGTGTCGCCGCCACCCACGACGTAGACTTCGAGTTCTTCGAAAAAGGCCCCGTCGCACGTCGCGCAGTAGGATACGCCTTTGCCTGTGAGCTCAGCTTCACCGGGACAGCCGATCGGCCTTGACAGAGCGCCTGTGGCAATAATAACAGCCTTTGCTTCGTAGGTTTTATCGCGTGTGTGAACGCGTTTGATCGTGCCTTCGAGCTCGACTTTGGAGACGCTCGCGCTCAGGCGTTCGACACCAAAATGAGCGCATTGCGCTGTCATACGGGCGACGAGTTCGGCGCCGCTTTCAATGTGATCGGGGCCGGAAAGGCCTCCGGGGAAATTCTCAATCTCATCGGTGATGGCGATTTGACCGCCGTCCTGTCCCCGCTCGATTAAGAGCGTGTCAAGACGCGACCGCCCGGCGTAAAGGCCGGCTGTCAGGCCGGCAGGGCCGGCCCCGATGATGATGAGATCGTATACTTTATCCATTACTATCTGCCTCCTGCAATGTGAAGATCGTTTTTACTCGAAGATTGTTTGCTCAGTGATTTCAGTAGTCAGGGCGAGTAGCGCCTTATCGACCAGCTTTTTTCTGAGCTCGTATTCATCTTCAGGAGAAAGATCAGGGTTGCCAATCGGGTAAGGGATCGCGACTGTTGGCACTATCCGGTTAGCTCCGACTGTTAATGAGATTGGGGTTATTGTGCACATGTGTACCACGGGGATACCAGCGCGTTCGATTTCTTTAACCATTGTTGCACCGCAACGTGTACAGGTGCCTCAGGTCGATGTCATAATCACGGCATCAACACCCTGCGCGAGTAGTTTGCCTGCGATTTCTGTGGCAAATCGTTTTGAACTCGCGACGGACGTACCATTGCCGACGGTCGAGTAGAACCAGTCGTTGAGTTTTCCGATCTTGCCGTCCTTTTCGTATTGACGAAGGACATCAACGGGAATAACGCGATCCGCGTCCTGATTGGCGTACACGGGGTCGTAGCCGCCGTGAGCTGTTTCATGGGTGTCCGCTGTCAGATTGTCCACACCCTCAAGGCTGTAGCCGCCATACTTGGAAGCCGAAGAGCTCTCAATACGGTCAGGATTGCCTTTGGGTACGATGCCACCTGACGTGACAATCGCGATATTAGCCTTGGTAATGTCTTTGATTGCCGGTTGGGGTGCAACGCGGTCAAATGAAGGCATCGGGCATTCTGTTACGTACGGCTTGCCGGCAAGTTTCTTTGTAAGCATATCGAGTGCACGTGCGCTGCCACGCTTATTCTCAAAGAAGTTTTTGCGGATACCATTCGGGAGAAAGCCTTCCTCTGCAGAGGAACCGATCGGCTCACCTTTTACGAGTTTTAACGCGAGTTTCGCCATAACGGGAACCGCTTTTCTCATGCCGGCAGCACTGTTGCCTGTCGCAACGATGTAAATCTTTTCGCGGAACATATCGGCTCCGGGGTTCTCGATGTACATACCGGTTATTGCCGGGATGCCAAGCTCCGTCTGGACGGCGTCTGCGATCGTAGCGCATGCGACACCGTAACGGCCGGCGTTAAATGCCGGACCAGCGATGAACAGATCAGGTTTTTCTTCCTTGATCATCTCTAGGACGGTCTTCGTAGCGAGTTCCAAGTTCTCATTGAACCATGAGTCACCGCAGATGATGGTTGCTGTGATTTCGGCTTGATCGCCAAATGCCTGTTTAAAAGCAAGACCTGGGCCTACTAACCCTTGGCGTTTCTCAGCCGGAACGTCTGCTTTTTCTTCTCCGCCGATTTGGCCGAAGAACTGATTAATGTAATGAACGACTTTATAGTTACTCACCTTATCCTCCTTACCTGGCGCTGAGACGGTTGAAGCCCAGCTCATTTGTAGATCCCATGATGGCCTGAAGCTCCGTTTCGATGGATCCGTCTTCACGCAGTGATCCGTCATGGCCGCCTGCGATTTTATTTACGAAATTGAGAGTACCGATTACGCGCTCCATGGGAGGCAGTACGATCATCTCATTGGCATTACCTGCTGTGACGACTGCATCTGCGAGATCATCGGCGTCTGCCAAAGGTTGGCTTTTGCCGTCTGCGCCGGCGTATTCGTCTGTAATGATGACCGTTTTGACGCCGTTATTCTCGAGTTTGGTGCAGTTCATGATTAGGTCTGTATCGGGGTTGCCGAAGCCTTCTTGTGAAACGATTGCGCCGTCAAGCGAGAGGAATTTTGCCAACTTGGCCGTCCAGTCCGAAGAGCGGATTTTGTCAGCCAGGTAGACGTTTTCGTTGGTGATAATAACGCCGACGAAATTCAGCGTCTTGCCATGTGCTTCGAGAAGATCGCGGATCACTGGATTGTTCAGATGGTGATATGTCGTGTTCTTGTCGCAAGCGGAGACGCAGTTGCCGGAGATAATCGCTCCGTCCATCAGTTCCGTCGCGCCGATGAGTGTAGAGATCGTGCGTTTTGCATCGACGCCGTACACATAGGTGTCGTGCAGAAGTCCCTGGCTTTGCAGCATCATGACATAGCCGACGCGCGGGAGGTTGCTCAAGGGTTCCTGGTATCCTTCCGCAATGGTGGGAGTTTCGTAGACTACGCTCTCGTCGGGGGTCAGATCGCGGGCCAGTTCGCCGATTGCGACGGCCGTTGTGAGCCCCGCCATACGAGCGGCTTTCTCATATTCGTGCTGCCCGGTTCCTTCAACAGCTTCCATGACGAGCACAAGATTATGTAGTTTCGAGAAGGGAGTGTATTCTGCCCCAACACCCGTCATGTCGATAATGCCTTCTTGGAATCCGACGATCGGGCCGGCTGTGACAACCGCCATGCCACGAAGGACATGCGTTTTGCCTGATCCGACAGTATGAACCTTGGAGATTACGCCGGGAAAGATGCCTCCCGGGCCTTCAACCTTGACTCGTGGTTCGATAACGTCTTTAACGGGCGTGATGCGAATGCTTTCGCCCGGATTCGCTATCTCAAAATGTGCTGTCTTGATGAGCGGATCGGCCAATACAGGCTCGAGCAGTTCTTCAGGATTGACAACCAGCACATGGTCTTCTACGGCATTGTGATCGCCGAAGCGAATGCCTTTGATGTCAATATAGCCCAGTTCTAATTTCACCTTTTCACCTCAATGTGTTCCGGCGCGACTCACAGTCGACCGGTAGCCTCCACAGACGGTAGCGCACTCTCAATCAGACTCAGATCGATAACCTGAAAGTCATAAAGGACAGAGGGCGTATAGGTCCAGGGGCGGTCTTTTGATTTTTCTATGACGGCTAAAGCACGTTCCATGATATCGAGTGAAAACGCATCCACCTCGTCGCCGTGGTCAGAAGTCATCATCACAGAGCGATAAGGTGTCTCCCAAGGTTTGACGCTCCCCGAAAGAGGAGCTGTCAGAACACGGTATCCCAGATGGACAAGATCCCGCACGTTCCGAAGAACATCACGATCATTTGCGTCATCAAAGAATTTAACGTGAAATCTTTCGCTGAACGACTCAGCGACCAATGGATTGTTTGTTAGGATCTGGAAAGAGCTTGTAAGCACTGGTCTTTGTTTTCGCTTTCTGCTGAAACACCCAAAAATTACCACTTACCATTATGACAAAAGATTGTGAACTTGCAAGTCATTTTCTATATTATCGGATTCCTATATATATGAATCATTCTAAAACATGGACAAAAACTCACATAAAGAGCGAAAACACGCGATAATCGTCGATATCATGAGTTTTTCTCCGTTATCCTGGTATGATCACTTTTTCGGTCTATTAAGCGATTGTTTCATTCGATACAGAAATATCGATTGACCTCAGCGCAAACCGGCGTCTAGTGTGTGGCCGAGTTTTTTGATCAGGCGATTGCGCAGTCGTTCAATTTCCTCTGCTGACAAGGTTCCCTCGTCCGAAGCCAGCCAGAAACGGAACATCAACGATTTCATGCCTTCAGGCACCTGACTGCCACGGTACTCCTCAACAAACTCTGAACGTCTGACGTGAGAGGCGATGGCTGACTCAATATCTGACCAGGACACATCCTCGTCTACCACAATCGACAAATCCTGCTCCACGTGGGGGAACTGGGGAAGATGTGTAAACCGGTTGTCTCGGCTCGGGAGGGGGATCAGCATTTCGACATCAAGCTCCGCGACGGCAACAAATAGCTGGCGGACCCCGGATGCCACGGTCGCCTTAGGCGACAGCAAGCCCATGCGGCCCACCGTTTCACCCTGTTCGTTGATAAGGTCAAGCCAAGCGTTTCGGTCCGCCCACGGCGCTTTCATCTCTCCTCTTGTGAATGTCCAGTCTGCGACGCGACCGAATCGTGGCAGATGAGTGAGGATGCCTTTCAATCTGCGGAACAGCACAATCGGAAGATCGCCTGCCAGCGCGATGCCCAGGCGGCGGCCTTGGAGCGGCAAAGTTTCTTCCGGTACGCTGGGATGAGATTCGCCTTTCAAAAAAACCTGCGCAAGCTCAAAGATTCCGAATGCGTCGTAATAACGGGCGTTCTCGGCAACCGCCTCCAGAAGGCCGGGCACGAG
>LFTF01000042.1:6734-26058 GCA_001512945.1 Clostridiales bacterium DTU023
GTAAGTGAAAACTTCCTGCAGTTCTGTCCGGAACGCGAGGTATTCGCGGATCGCGCGCTCGCTTTCGAAATCGAGTTGACGCACGGGACTGTCCAGCGTGATCACAGGCGGCACAAAATCGAACTGGTCATAGCCGATCATGCGACAGACCTCTTCGAGGATGTCATCCTTGATCTCGATATCGCCCGTCGCGCGCCAAACCGGCGCGGTAACCGTCAACGTGTCTTTTCTGTCGAACTCGACTTGGAATCCGAGCGTCGTCAATGTCGCGATCACATCATCTGCTTCTAAGGCGCGGCCGGAGCGTACAGATAAGAAGTCAAGCGAAACAGGTAATACAACAAGTTCAGTTTGACCTAAGTGTTGGTGTCCTGCCGCGGAGATTCGGCTTTCGGGCTGTAGTTCTTTCATCAACGCGACGGCAAGTCCCAGCGCCTGATTACATCGCTCGGTGTCAATCGCTTTCTCGAAGCGGACTGACGACTCTGTCCGAATCTGGTGTCGCGTCGCTGTCTTTCGGATCCCAATGGCCTCGAAATTGGCGACTTCCAGCACCATGCAAGTTGTGTCGGGCAGGATCGAATCGTGCGCGCCTCCCATCACACCGGCAAGCCCGACTGGTTTGTCTTTGCCGTCGCAGATAACGAGATCAGTTGCCGCAAGAGACAGCAAACGATTGTCGAGCAACTCCAGTGCTTCCTTGTCCCGCGCGGTGCGCACGCGGATGCCGTCTTCGACATGCGTCGAGTCAAATCCGTGTGTGGGTTGCCCTGTGGCCAGCATCACAAAGTTGGTGATGTCGACCAGCAAGTTGATTGGACGTATGCCGACCGACCAGATCATCCGCTTGATCCAAAAGGGTGAATGAACCGGTTTAACTTCTTCGAAGACAACCGCGTCATAGCGCAGGCAGCGATCGGGACTTAAAATTTCCACAGGATAGGGCTCGATGCCATCGGGCAAAACGAACTCAGGTAACGGCTTGAGTTTGCCACCGTATATGGCGCCCAGTTCACGTGCGATCCCATAATGACCCCAAAGATCGGGCCGGTTAGTCATTGATTTATTGTCGATCTCGATGATGAGATCATCAAGTCCGAGGAGGTCAGCCAGGGGTTGTCCGGGGACGGCGTCGGGAAAATCATCCGTCAGATCGACGATTATACCTTCATCCGCAGCGGGCAACAGTTCTTCCAGATCGATTTCCATCGAGCTGCAAATCATGCCTTCGCTGAGCTCACCGCGAAGTTTGGTCGCTTTAAGTTCGACTGGCTCACCTTCTCCGTGCCAGCGCACTTTGGCTCCCGGAGGCGCAACGGCTACAAGCTCGCCATCGTAAAGGTTAGAGCCACCACAGACGATTTGACTAAAGCGGTTACGACCGATATCGACCATGCATATAACGAGACGGTCCGCTTTGGGATGAGCGCTGACACGATCGACGCGCCCGAC
The DNA here is from genome assembly GCA_001512945.1 of Clostridiales bacterium DTU023. Lineage (GTDB taxonomy): Bacteria > Bacillota > Clostridia > Saccharofermentanales > DTU023 > UBA4923. The sequence continues at coordinate 8,187 of LFTF01000042.1, forward strand.
CACGATACCCTCGACGAGTTCGGCGGGGTTGGCCACTGATTCCACCTCGACCGTCCGCATGGTGAGGTCGAATGCCACACGTTCTGCTGTGAGGTCCTCTGGTAGATCTACATAGTTACGTATCCAATTTAGTGATACTTTCATTGTTGTCCCCTCCTACTTGAACTGCTCGAGAAAGCGCAAGTCAGCACTGTGAAACAGGCGAACATCGTCGATTCCATAGCGCATCATAACAAGCCGATCAAGCCCGATATTAATATAAAAGCCACTCCAAATATCCGGATCGAGTCCTGACGCGCGCAGAACGTTGGGATGCGGAGATCCGCCCGGCATGACTTCAATCCAGCCGACTCCGTGGCAGAGTTGACAGCCGTCACCTTGACACATCTGGCACTGCATATCGATCTCAAAACCGGGTTCGACAAAGGGAAAGAATCCGGCGCGCATGCGGACGGGAATATCGCGTCCGAAGACGCGCTCCAAGATTGTCTGGACAAGAATAAGCCCTGACGAAAAAGAAAAATCGCGGTCAACGATCAAGGCTTCATATTGATAAAATGCGCGCTCGTGTCGGGCATCGGTGGCTTCATTTCGGAATACACGTCCCGGATAGACCACACGTGCCGGCGCTCCGTGTTCCTGGAGATAGCGGATACTGCCACCCGTGAGATGAGGACGCAAGCAGAGTCTCTCCGCGCCGTGCTTGTCCTCAGTCCCGGCCAGCCAGTATGTATCCATGGTGTCGCGGGCAGGATGTCCGGGCGGAAAATTCAGGTAGTCAAACGCGTAAAGCTCACTCGTGATTTCGTCTTCGCTGAAAATCTCGAAATTGAGAGATCGAAACGAATCGTTGAGGTCATAGCACATCTGGGTGATCGGGTGAAGCCCGCCTCCCGCGACGCGTAAGCCGGGGATAGATAGATCCGGAGGGACTGCGAGCAACGAAGCCTGCTCAAGCAATTCCTGCTTTCTTTGTTCGAGTGTTGTCGCAAACAGGTCTTTTACTTGGTTGGCCAACTGGCCCAACTGCTTGCGTTCCTCAGGAGAGAGCTTGCCGAGACCTTTTAAGACTTCAGTCAGCAAGCCCTTCTTTCCCAGATATTGCTGTCGCAAATGCTCCAGCAAATCCGAAGAAGCAGCTTCCCGGAGCGCAGCCAAACCCTGTTCGCGTATTTCGTCGAGTCGATCTTTCATCGATTGTTGCCGCGGGATCTCCATAACGCAAGATTTGCGTAAGGTCCCCGTGACGTCCTCCGTTCCCACTATCTTGATTTACTTGTTAGTTATATCAGTTCAAGGCGCGCATTTTAAGTCGAACACTAATTGCCCGCCAGAATTCGCTTTCCGCTTAGCAAGTATTGTAGCAAATTCATCATGAAGATCCGAATGCGATGGCTACAATCTGTCGGGGATCGTCCTCTTTCATCCGGAGAAGATGGTCTCCCATGAGAGGTTTTTGCGTTTTCCCGTCATCGATCATGAGAAAATGAGTCGAAATAAGATAATGGCCGACACGTGTGAGGTTCATCGGATCGTATCCCACGATGGTCGCATCCACAGGTCTCTCTTGATCAAATCGCGCGTTAAAGCAAGCGAGGAGTTGTTCCCGGCGTTCATAGTCTGCCGTCGCAAGTAAACGCGCTTGCGACAGTTCATCTGTCGTTAAAGGCTCAAGCGGCGCGGCCGTGATATCGAGCAGATTCCAGAAGGGTTGCTTGGTGCTCAGGTCATGGGCGATTGTGAGTCCGGCCGCTTGCGATAAAAGCGCGATGAGGACACCGGAATAGTAACAGCGTCTGCGGATATCAAATAAATATCTCCCGTCGCTCAGGAGCTTGCGGTATCCTTTGACTTTGTCTTCAGCAAGTCCTGGGTTTATCTCCAATAACCCCCGTAGGCCGGCATATTCAGCAAGTCCCTCGACTGTTTCTGTGCGAAATTCATTGATCGTCGCGCCACCGCTAATACGAGTTTTCTCGCATCGAATCATAGCGATCTCACGCAGTGCACCGATGGTTTTTGCGGGGGAACCAACAGCATAGATTAAGGGGTCTGTAAGGATGGCTAATTCTCTTCGCGTCCAGGCGACCAGTGCTTCATCATGGGGGTAGAGGAGCAGCTCAAGGTCAATCGGAAAGCGCGTCTCTCCCTGTTGTCTTTGAAAAGCGTGAAACATTTCATGGACCAGATTGGCCGCCAGTTGATCAAGCGATTCTTCTCCGGTGATCTCGGTGTAAATCATGTTCCAGATGGCGATGAACGCGCCCTCATATTCGATCGACGTATTGCCGATGAACCCCTCGGGAGTTGGCATCATCTCGCCTCGAAAATACATGGTTTCTTGCGTGTAGAGCGCAAAATCGACTGGCACAAAGCCAGGCCAAACGTTCTCGAAATTAACGCGGGATAGTCTGTCTTCGACGGCTTGATAGGTCGCTTGCAATTGCCTGACACTCATAATAACAAAACTCCTTTTAACAAATAAAGTTGTCTGTTTGGTACGCGCGTTATCACTTAGACGGAGTGAACCGGACGTGAGCGGCACAGATAATAATAGTCTATCTTAGTATACCTTTGCTTGACGGGGCGTATGTAGGGCAGTTAAATGACTATGAGAGGCGATGCCTGTATCATAAGGTCAAATAACAAAGTCGCCATAACATGCGACCATCAGCCGATCAGGAAGGAGTTCGCAATGTCCCCTAAAAATGAAAATGAGATTACCAAAGATATCCAGGTCATCTGGCACGGCCACTCGTGTTTTGAGGTCCGAGCGCAAGGAGCGACCATTGTATTTGATCCTTATCTCAAAGTGCCGGGGTACGGAGAACTAAACCTACAGGCCGATCTGGTGCTCGTCTCGCATGAGCACGACGATCACAATGCGCGAAACCGTGTGACACTGTCGGGCCGCACACCCGACGTCAAGATTGAAGTGCTCGAAACGAGCCATGATCCGGAGGGCGGCAAGTTGCGCGGAGATAACAAAGTACACATCGTGACGGTCGCCGGCAAACGGATCGCACACTTAGGCGATCTCGGGCGAACACTCACGCAACAGGAAACGCAACAACTGCAAAACCTCGATGCGCTCATGATTCCTGTGGGCGGGCACTACACAATTGACGCCCAGGAAGCGGCTGAAATCGTCCGGGCAACGAACCCCGACATCACGTTGCCGATGCACTATTACGACGGCAAAGCCGGCTGGGATGTGACGGCAGGTGTTCAACCGTTTCTCAATTTATTTGACCAGGTGATACATAGTGACGAATCTTCGTTTGTCTTGGGTGAATGCCACCAGTGCGTCGTTGTGTTGAAAAATCCCAAAAAATAATCAATATACTCAATAGAAAACCCCCGGTCTGTTATCGAACAAGTCGGGGGTTTTGTCTTTGCGCACGTCAATAATGCGCCTTAGATTTTACTTAGTCTTTGTAGAATAGCTTGGTTCCAACAAAGTAAACAATACAGGCGGCAATCATGGCATTGATAGCCGAGATGCCCCAGGGCACGTAGTTACCAACCAGCGCGCCAACTACAACACCGGCAAGAGCAAACCAGTTGACCTTGCGGAGTTTGAATTTCGAGTCTACCTCGTAGGCATTTTTCCTCAAGAAATAATCGAGAATAATGATCGCGCCAATCGGAGGGAGCGTCGCGTTCAGGAACGCGAGCCATGAAACGAAGTTGTTGTACAGCCAGATTGCTGTGACTGTTCCGACTAGACCAGCAATCAGGACCATGGGTTTCTTACGTATTTTTGTAATATTGGATAGGCCAAGCCCCGATGTGTACAGTGCGTTGTCGTTGGTTGTCCAGATGTTGGCCCCAAGGACAATGAGTGCAGGAACGGCAAGTCCCTGAGCGATCATGACGTAGAAGATGTCTTCTTGGCCGGTGAACGCCCCGCCCACTGCGCCAAACGCAAACATCAGAGAGTTTCCGATAAAGAACGCAATGACTGTTGTTGTAACGGCTACTTTATTGTTCTTCGCAAACCGAACAAAGTTCGGAGTTGCTGTGCCGCCCGAGACGAATGAGCCAATGACCATACCAATCGCCGCGAACAAGGTCAATGATCCGGTGGATTTGCTGAAAATAGCGACCAGCCCGCCGCCTTCCGCTGCTGCGCGGATCATGGAGTATGTGCCGAGAATCGCGATCAAGGGCACAGAAATGAAGCTAACAATTTCCAGTCCTTTGATGCCGAAATAGGCCGATGAAGTCATGAGCGCGCCGGCTGCGATGACGAGAATCCATGGGTTGATCCCCAAAAGTTCTGCGGCAGGAACCGCAAACATTGCAACACCGACGCCGAACCAGCCGATCTGGGTAAAGGTAATTAACCCCGATGGCAGGAATGAACCGATCGTGCCGAATGAACGATGTGAGAGTAAGTCGAGGCTCATGCCCGTGTTACTTCCGATATAGGCGAGCGCTCCCGTATAAGCGCCTAGAATCGCGCCTCCGATGAGCACCGCCCAAACAAATTGACTCAAGTCGAGTCCGTTGGCCATCTTTGCCCCTACGCTCATACTGGCTGAAAAGAAAGTAAAGCCGAGCATAATGACAAACATGGACAAGAAGCCTTTGCGCGCTGACTGCGGCACGGGCTCTAGCGAATAGTCGATATCAACTACTTGCTTCTTCTCCATTTTAGTTTTGTCTTGTTCCATTAAGAGTCCTCCTCATATTCGTTTTGTAACTAATTACAACGAGTAGATAATGCTACTTTAATCTAATATGCACTCATTTGTCAACGTAGTGAGGCTAATTATATATACAAGATGTCAAATAATGTTGAATTATGACAGTTGCCAGATCGTATCGACATACATAAGTGAGATGTTAGCGCTATTCGAATTGATGTCCGAGATTCGTTCTGGTCGAAATGGATCATCAGACGCTATAATGATAATTAGGATATACAGTCGAAGGAGGTAGCGCGTGAACATCCGGAAAATTGCCGAATTGGCTGGTGTTTCGGTCGCAACCGTTTCGCGTGTGTTCAATCATCCGGAACGCGTTTTACCTGAGACAAGAGACCGCGTGCTCGCTATCACGGAAGAGTACGATTTCACACCCAACTGGTTCGCGCGGAATTTGACGCTCGGTTCGACAAAAACAATTGCGCTTCTAATCCCGGGAATCGACTCAGATCTTTACAGAAATATTATTTCAGGAGTCGAGACAGTAGCTGGTAACAAGGGATTCGTTGTCATTTTTTGTCAGACACGGGGCGACGCGGAAGCAGAGTTTAATTTTCTCAAAATAATGAAAAGCAGAAAAGTTGACGGGATCATCCAAGTGCGGTCGCTTCTCACTCCTTCAATGGCGGCCGAGCTCCAAACATTTAATATCCCGCGCGTACACATCGGCAAAAATCGCGAGTGCGGTTGCGAAATGATGTGTTACCTTGACTACGAAGAGGCGGCATATCGCCTGATCCACCATCTTTCGGGACTAGGACATCAGTCGATCGTTTTGCTGTATGACAATCAAGGCGACGATATCACGCCTGAAATTGAAGCTGGCTTGCACCGGGTATCACGCGAGTTGAAGCGGTCCATCCGCTTTACGGCTTTTGCGGGGGAAAATAGTGCGCAGGGTGGTTATCTGGCTGTTCAGAGAATGGTTCAAAACGGGGATCTTCCTGATGTTCTCGTAACAGCCGGTGCCCTTCAAGCGATCGGTGCCCTGAAAGCGGCACGTGATATGAATCTCAGCATACCCGGAGATCTTGCGCTGGCAAGCTTTAACGATTCTCCCGTTTGCAGCGTGGTTTCACCTGCCATCACGTGCCTAGAGATGCCAGCGGCAAAACTCGGGATGGCGTCTGCCCGACTCCTGTTTGATCGGATTGAAGACGATGATCAAGATATGGGAGTGTCGCAGGAGATGATTCTGCAACCAAAACTAAAAATCCGCGAATCCTGTGGAAACACCACTGATATTTTTGAACTGTTTGATTGAAGAGGTAACTATGTCACATACAATCGATTTAATGGGACTTCAACTAAAAAATCCCATTATGACCGCTTCGGGCCCGTGGGCGGGCGATGCAGTGGGCATCCAGCGCTGCATTGACGCAGGCGCGGCGGCGGTGATCACAGAAACAATCTCCCTTGAGGCAAAACAGCGGATCAGTCCCAGACTATTTTGTGATGACGACGGACTTTTTAATACCATGCTCTATTCCAATATGCACCTCGAGGAGTGGGAGGAAGAGCTCAGTACGATCGACCGAAAAGATGCCAAACTGATATGCAGTATCTGGGGTTCCACAGCGTCTGAAATTGCTTATCTTTCGAAAAAAGTAGAGCATATGGGAGCGGATGCGATCGAAATTAGCATTTCTGCCCCAATCGGAAGCCGCAATCTACGTATGTTGAGGCATTCGTGCGATATACAAGAGTTTATGGGAGCTGCTGTCAAAGCAGTGGACATTCCTGTCATGGTTAAACTCTCCTACGAAGCGGCATCTTCCCCCAATTTTCTTCGGGAACTTGAGCTTTCGGGAATTCGCGCGGTCAGTGCAATCGATGCCCTAAAAGGCCTCGCAGGCGTTGACATCGAAAACCAGCGTTCCCTGATGCCCACTTACGGCGGTTACACAGGGCAACATATCCGCCCGGTATCGCTCGCGACGACGGCGGCCTTGCATCAGTACACACCGTTGCAGGTAGTAAGTTCCGGCGGTGTGCTCGATCACGAAACAGCGATTGAGTTTCTTATGCTTGGCGCCACGGCCGTTCAGCTTGCATCTGCGATCTTGTGCAGCGGGTACGGAATCATTACGGAAATAGTTCGCAATCTCGAACATTGGCTTACCGAACACGGTTATTCGAGTGTTGACACATTAAGAGGCACCGCGCTTCGGTCACTTCGCGCGTTCGAGGATATCGTCCCCAGATCTCTCTGTGCGTCTGTAAATGAAAAATGCCGTCGTACCGAGTGCTTGATTTGCGCGCAAAGCTGCCTGCAAGATGCCGTTTACCTTGATGAGGCCGGCACTATTGCGATCGACCCTGACCGTTGTGACGGGTGCGGACTTTGCGTCGAACGGTGCCCGCATGGGTTGCTGACACTTGAATGGCGTTGAATCAGGTTTTTAAAACTTAAATTTACCGCCGATGAAACGTGTGACTGCAAGTTTCCACTGTACGGTCTTGCGCTAAGTTCACTTTTATCAATACATTGATCGGAATGACGATCTTTCCATGCATATAAAATGGACGATATTCCATGCCAATCCTCTGTGCCACAGTGAATAAACAAACGTGGACATCTTCTATGAAATTAGTTACAATGAACCAACAAGCAAATCTCCGACACATCGAATGGAGGGAGCCAATAGATGAAAACTTATACCATCGGAAAATCTATCGGAAGGATAGACGCCCACGCTAAAGTAACGGGGCGGGCGGAGTTCGGAGCGGACATCCGTCTGCCTGATCTTCTTTACTTGAAAGGTGTCTACAGTCAATACGCCCACGCCAAACTTCTGGCAGTGCACACACAACAAGCTGAAAATATGCCAGGAGTCGTGTGCGTTGTCACAGGGCAGGATATTCCCGGCGAGCGCATGATCGGTGAACTCTTTATCGACCAGTATCCGCTTGCGTACGATAAAGTGCGGTACCTCGGCGATGTGATCGCTGTGGTTGCCGCGGATACGCAGGAGCAGGCAGATGCGGCGGCGAAACTTGTCACTGCAGACTACGAACCATTGCCGGTTCTCGGATCGCCGAGAGTCGCCATGGAAAGCGAGTACCTGATCAATGAGGAGTATCCGGGCAATATATGTGGAGAAGTCCACATGCGTAAAGGCGATGTTGAGAAGGGATTCTCAGAATCGGATGTGGTTGTGAAAACCAATTTCCGTTCAGCCTACATCGAGCACGCTTACCTTGAGCCTGAATCTGTGACGGTTATCCCGAGCCCGATGCGTCCCGAACTCACCATTCTGGGATCGATGCAGGCACCTTACAACGCGCGTATTTCACTTCACCGCACGCTCAATGTCCCGATGTCACAGATCATCCTTCGCCCCAGCACAGTGGGTGGATCATTTGGCGGCAAAATCGAAACAGCGGAAGCAATGTCCATCAGGGCAGGCCTCATCGCCCTGAAAACGGGGCGCCCCGCTCAATACACGCTGACGCGTGAAGAATCAATGCGGGAGAGCTATAAACGTCACCCCATCGAATTTGAAATGGAGATTGGCGCGACTAAGGACGGAACGCTGAAATCCATGCGTATTTATTCGATTTCAGATGGCGGCGCTTATACGAACATGTCACCACCCGTTGCTTACAAGACGGCTACACTCGGCGCCGGACCCTATCGTCTGGACAACGTCGATGTCACAGCAACCGCTGTCCTCACCAACAATAATCACACTGGTTCAATGCGTGGATTTGGAGTGCCTCAGGCGCTATTTGCACTGGAAAATACGTTGGATCAACTGGCCGAAAAGCTGGACATGAGCCCGACAGAATTCAAGAGAAAAAACCTTCTCAAAAATAATGATACGAGTCCCGCCGGCCATGTGCTTGATTTCCACGAAGTCAGTGTACTGTCTCTCTTGGAAAAAGCAGCGGCCGAACTTGATTTTGACCGTAAGTTCACGCAGTACAAACAAGAAAACAAAGACCCTAATCGCAGAATTAGACGCGGCGTCGGCATTGCGGTAAGCATGCGCGGCGTGAGTATCGGCGCGGATGGCAACGGGCATGACGTGTCTCGCATCCTGATCGAAGTCATGCAAGACGCCAGCGTTCATGCCAACCTTGGCCTTGTCGAGCTCGGTCAGGGACTTCGCACATGTCAGATGCAGATGGTTGCGGAAGGCATGGGCGTGAATGTTGACCGTGTCACGATGGGAGCGACCGATACGTCGAGATCTCCTGTGACCGGTGCCTGCATTGCCTCCAGAGGCACACTGCTGGGCGGTGGCGCAACGCTTGACGCCTGTAAACGCGTTCATGCGATTCTGGTGGAAGGCTTGCAGAAGACATACGGCGAAGATATAGGCCCCGTTGTCTTTGAAAATGATCGCGTACTGTTTGATGATCACGATCTATCTTTTGTCGAAGTGGTCAAGAATTGCTACGGCGCGAACCTTACGCCTATGGCTGTTGGCACCTACAGTGTGCCCATCACAAACTGGGACCCGAAAAAAGGTTTCGGCGAGCCGTTCTATACCTATTCATATTCGTGTCAAGCGGCAGAGGTTGAGGTAGATCTCGATGTCGGTTCGGTTGATGTGATCAAGATGGTCGGATGCCATGATATGGGCCGTGCCATCAATCCTGTCCTTGTCCACGGGCAAATTTACGGAGGCCTGGCTATGGCCCAGGGCATGGCGTTATCTGAAGATGTGGGCCATGACAGCAAAACAGGCGCATTGAAGAATCTCAACTTTTCAGGTTACCTGCTGCCGACCGTGCTCGACGTACCGGATACGAACGTGCCAATCCTTGAAGAGCATCCCGATCCCAGATCCGCGTTTGGTGGCCGTTCTATTGGCGAACCGTCAACAGAACCGGGCGCCGCGGCGATTACCTGTGCCGTCAATATGGCGCTGGGCAAGCCGGGCATGATCCATGAATTGCCGTATGACCTTGACCGTGTCTTCGCGGCCGCACAAGAACTTTGGGGGGAAGACGATGTTGAAATTTCGTGACTATATAAGAGTCGAATCAAAAGCGGAGTATGAAAAGGCCATCGCGTCCATTGAAGGACCCGTCCTACTGTTAGCGGGCGGGAGTGATCTGCTCGTTCAGGCGAGACAGGATGATCGCTATGAAGACCATACCGTGGTCGACATCTTTGGCATTGAGGAACTTCGCACAATTGAAGATACAGAAGGCCATCTCGTAATCGGTGCTTGCGTGACGCACGAAGCCATTGCACAGTCACTACTGGTGAACCGTTACGCGCCGATCCTGGCGGAAGCGGCGCTTTCGGTCGGATCCGTGCAGATTCGCAACCACTCATCGATTGGCGGAAACCTCGCGAATGCCTCACCGGCAGCTGACACACTTGCGCCCCTGGCGGTGCTCAACGCTGAAGTTGTGATTCTCAAAGATGGGATCGAAAGCGTTGTTCCGCTCGCCGAGATTTTTGAAGGTCCGTATAAAACCAATTTGGGCGATCGTGACCTGATCGTCAGCGTTCGTGTTCCCAAGCTTTCGGCAGACGTTCGGCACGATTATACGAAAGTGGGCAGAAGAAAAGCGCTCTCTATCTCGCGTATGACTATCGCGACACTCCTTCAAACTGATGAGAACGGCGTCGTGACAAGATTTGACATGACGATGGGAGCCACGTTCCCATGCCCGATGACATTCCCGGATATTTCCGCGATGCTGGTCGGCAAACGTCCCACGAAAGAGGATATTAGCGAAGTCGCTCGCGCCTTGTCTGCTAAGATTCCGGAGATTGCCGGTATCCGCGCCTCGACACGCTATAAGCAACCAGTATGCCGCCGGCTTAGCGTACGCATTCTGCAAGAACTGATCGGAGATGAACAACATGCGTAAGATTAACTTAACCTTTACACTCAACGGCAAACCGTACGACATAGAGGCCAATCCCGGTGCCCGCATGATTGATGTGATCCGCGACGATCTTGGATTGACTGGTACCAAGGAAGGTTGCAGTGTAGGTGAATGTGGTGCTTGCACCGTGATTCTGAACGGTGATGCCGTTGCCAGTTGCATGGTCCTTGCGGGCAGTATGCAGGGCGCCGATATTCTCACCATTGAAGCCATGAGCGAACTCAAACTCGGAAACCTCCTGCAGGAGAGCTTCGTCGAAGAGGACGCTGTCCAGTGTGGATTCTGCACTCCGGGGTTTATCATGAGCGCCTATGCGCTTCTCAAGAAGAATCCCGATGCGACAAGGCAGGAAATCCGCGAAGGAGTTGCGGGAAATCTATGTCGCTGTACCGGCTACATCCAGATTGTGAATGCCATTGAAAATGCCGCTCATCACATGCGGGAAGAGTAATACGAAATTGAGACAATTGAGTGGATCGCCGGGATAATGCCCGGCGATTCGCGCTTGACGGTCAGTATGAGGTGAAAACAAGCCAGCTGACTGTATAATGAAATAAGAAATATTTGGACATTAAAGGAGCCTGTCATGTCATTACTAATCAAGAATTGCACGTTGAGACACCGTGAAGGTTTATGGGATGTTTTCTGCGAAGGAAAGAAGATCAAAGCGATCGGCCAGGGTCTCGATCAAGCTGCCGAAACTACGATTGACGTGGAGAGCAAGCTTCTTGTTCCTGCGCTCATTGAGCCACATATTCACCTCGATAAGGTCAATATTCTAGACAGTGTTCGCAAAAATGTCAGCGGTACGCTGACGGAGGCGATCGAGATCATCTGGGATCGTAAAAAAACATATACAGACGAAGATATTATCGAACGCGCCGGAGCCGTTCTCGACAAAGCTCTGATGAACGGCACACTGGCCGTTAGGACACATGTCGACATTGACACGATCGGGGGCCTAAAGCCGCTGAAGGGTATTCTGGCTCTTCGTGAACGCTATAAAGACAGAATGACTCTGCAGCTGATCGCCTTCCCACAGGAGGGCATCATCAAAGATCCCGGCTGTGACGAGCTTATGGATGAAGCTATGCGCATGGGCTGTGACATCGTTGGTGGCATGCCGGCCAATGAACTCACACCAGCTGACAGTTTGGCACATGTGAAATTCTGTTTTGATCTCGCTGAGAAATACGACGCTGACGTCGATATGCATGTCGATGAGACGGACGATCCGTTCTATCGGACACTCGAAATGGTCGCTGATGAAACAATCAAACGCGGTTGGCAAGGCCGTGTGACGGCCGGCCATACCTGCGCGCTTGCGGCATACGATGACCACTACGCCGCCTACGTGATCGAAAAGGTTGCCCGCGCAGGCATCCACATGATCACAAACCCCGTGACCAACCTGATGCTTCAGGGCAGACTTGACAAGCAGCCGATCCGAAGAGGCATAACGCGAGTCAAAGAACTACTCGAAGCGGGCGTCAACGTGTGTTTCGGTCAGGATTGTGTCAATGACACCTTCTATCCTCTTGGGTGTGCTGATATGTTGCAGGTGGCCAACGTCACTGTTCACGCCGCTCAGATGAGTCTTCCGCACGAGCTCGAGAAAGTGTTTGATATGATCACGACCGACGCGAACAAGATTATGAACCTCGAAGGCTACGGCCTGGAAGAGGGTTGCATGGCCAATCTCGTCGTGATCGACGCAAAGAATATCCGCGAAGCGATCGCCCTTTGCCCGAATCGTCCATACGTCATTCGCGAAGGCAAGATTATTGTCAAAAACCAACGAACCACTGAATACTGCTAATAGCATACGGTGACCGATTACAAAGAGCCCGCCTTGGCGGGCTCTTTCATTTGAACATTGCAAATAATTACGCTGTAACCGTGTGGAGAATGCGCAAAATCACCGGGACACTGTTTGCGGGCAGAGCATCATCACGGATGAAACATCACGCTTTTTTGCGCTTGGGCGTCTGTTACAATGACCCACGTCAAACCGGGGTTGAAAATTAATTCTTCTCCATCCAATCGATAAACGATCGGGTCGGTGTGCGATTTTTTCTCCCATGTGATGTCATACTTCATGCCGCCCGTCAAGTAGATCGCCTCACCTTTATCGACCCAGTTGATCTTGATGTGAACGCCGTTTGGCATCAAGCTATGCGGACGGTTGAGGATGATGATATTCGCGATCTCTAGCGCTTTTTTTGTTTGTTCGTCGACAAGTAGAGTGTCATTGTTATATTTGAAATAGCACACTTTCTCGGGGTCGTAGCGGAATGACTCTGAGAGGCCCGAGAAACGGTAATCGACCGCTGTAACTGCCTCTCCACCATCGCGGGGTAGAAATTTATGATAAGCGCGCAGACCTTCAACCGGTTCATTCGGCATCAGCGGGGGACGATCCCTTTCGGCCGCGCGATATACCTTTTCCATTGTTGTGTAGAGATTGTGCGGCGCCACGCGATGATCCGAGCGATAGAAAATACCGAAATGTCCTTTGAGAGCGTCCAGGATACGAATGTCGTTGACGACGGAGCTTGCCTCAATGACGCGATAATTACCGGCGTAACAGTAGAAAGCTTGATGTTGCGCGACAAGGTCAAGGAAGGCTGGCCGCGCGCTTCGGACAGGGCCGATGACGCCTTCTTCTGCATCGGTTAAAAGCAACAGGCGCGTAGTCCGCCCTTCTGTCATCATTTGGTAAATCAACTTGGCCTTGTCAAGGCCTGACTGAGGTCTTGCCGAAGCCGTGTTATTAATCATAAAAGCTACGGGAAAACGGCCGGGGAAGATAAAGTCCGCTGCAATCAAGGGTGGATCCGTTTGTAAGATGGTGGGGGCTGTTGTTGTGAGAGCTGTTGTTTTCGCCGTTGTCGTCACCGTCGTCATGTCTGTTGGTTCGGTTTCGAGAGGCTCTGTTTTTCCACATGACAATAGGGTGAGGCAAAGAAAAAGTGTAAGCAGAATAGCGACTGTTTTATTCATAAGTAGGTTCCTTCAACGTTTTTGTTTATTATAGCGCACGGTGTCGCCGCCCACGAAAAATGAGCTGTCTTCATTAGAGGCCCGCTTCGGCGGGCTTGTTCGTTATAATGTAATAGTTGCTGCGGTTTGCAAAAACTTCCGGGAAATACGATTTGCCGGGGGATAATGAGACGGCCGCCGTGGTTATCGCAATTTAGTGTACGGAGGATGACTATGAGCCAAGAAACACTGGATCAACACAACGAAGACGTGATGCCGCCTACTATTAGCTGGGCTATCCGTATCCCAATTTTCAAAAACCCCTTGATACTCAAGCAATTGGGATTGGCAATCGGGATTCCGTTTGGGGTTATCATTCTCGTTCTATTACTCACAGCTCGGAAAGTCCCTTACATCTACTACGCGCTTGGGATAATCGGGGCACTCCTCGTATTGACTACCCTCATAATTTTTGTCATTTTTCGCGGCACGTACGATGTCGAGTTTATCCTTGACAGTAAAGGCGTGCGCGGCAAAATGCAGGAAGATCAGGCTCGAAAAAGTGGGACGATCAACAAGATGGCCATATTGCTCGGGTTATTTGCCCGCAACTATTCCGCCGCGGGTGCCGGCGCATTGGCACAGAGCAGACAAGAGCAGACTCTTGCGTGGGGGCGTGTGAGAAAAATCGCGTATAATCCCAAGAGCCGAATGATTAGTCTCAAGGCGGGGCTCGGGGACACGATTGTCTTGTTCTGTACGGAGGATAACTATGCTTCCGTCGAACAGTATGTGCGCGCAAAGATCGCCGATTGACAAATTGGCCTGTGCTAAAATGGGAAAAGCGCTAAGATCCGACAAGGCGATGGTTGCCCTTGGGCGATCGATTCCTGGTTTACGCCACAGATAACCCCTATTAATAGGGCATCGAATAAGTGAGGTTGCCCATGAGCATAACAGACGAGATGAGACGAGCTCTTGAGAACAGTGTGCAAGCAGAACAGAACGCGCACGATTTCTACGCAGCTGCCGCAAAAAAAGTGAACAATGGCGCGCTTAGCGAGCTTTTTGAAAAACTGGCCGGAGACGAACTTGGGCACAGAGATTTTCTTAAAAAATTGTTAGCAGACAATGCGCCGCCCATGACCATCAAGCCCCAGGCCGTAGATTATCATCTGGCGGAGGAAATCATTGCCGACAAACCAGATCTCACCGTCGACATGCCGTTCGATGAGGCGATCGCGCTTGCGATTAAACGTGAAGAAGAAGCTATGGCAACGTATGAAACGCTCGCTCGCGATGCCGCAGGCGATAATGAGTTGCGCACACTTTTTATCAATTTGAAGAACATGGAACAATCACATAAAACAGCGCTCGAATCGATTTACATGAATGTCGCATTTGCAGAAGTCTGGTAGGGGGTAAGCGCATGATTCACATCACGATGGACGGTCGTTCAATCGAACTAGAAAAACCGATCAATCTTTTAGAGGTCGCTAAGAAGGCCGGTATTTATATCCCGAATCTTTGCTATATGGAGGAGCTGTCATCGTTTGCCGGCTGCCGTCTGTGTCTGGTCGAAATCGAAGGGCACCATAAGCTTGAAACATCGTGTTCCACGATGGCTGTCGACGGCATGGTGGTTCACACAAATACACCGGAGATTCGCGAGATCCGTCGGGAACTGCTCGATCTTCTGATCAGCAACCACCCTGTAGACTGTTTGACATGCGAACAGGCAGGCATCTGCACACTACAGAAGCTCTGCTACGACTACGGTGTCAAAGCTCCTTCTTACAAGAGAGGGGAACAAGTCTTCACCATCGATGACTTCAACCCGATCATGGTCCGTGACCAGGCAAAATGCATCAAATGCGGCAAATGTGTCCGCGTGTGCCGGGAAATCCAAGTGACGTCCACATATGACCACGTCGGACGCGGATTTACCTCAACGGTGACGACCGCCAATAACCGGCCGATCGATAAAGAGATCTGCCGCATGTGCGGTCAGTGTATCGCGGTGTGTCCGACGGGGGCTTTATTTAATAAAAATTTCATTGGATACCGCATGCAGGACTTGAAGAAAGTCCGGACGACCTGTCCCTTCTGCGGAACGGGTTGCAACTTTTATCTCAATGTAGATGTGGAAAATAATAAGGTGGTCGGCGTGACCCCTGCTCCTAAATCACCGATCAACGGAACCGAAATGTGCGTCAAAGGACGATTTCACACCGACTTTATCAGCTCAGAAGAGCGGCTTACAACCCCGCTCATTCGTAAAGACGGAACATTTGTGCCCGCCACGTGGGACGAAGCGTTGGCATTAACAGCAGAGCGTTTCTCGAAGATTCGTGACACGCACGGTCCTGACGCAGTGGCGGGGTTATCTTCCGCACGCTGTACCAACGAAGAAAACTACTTATTTCAGAAATTTATGCGCGTAGCGATTGGCACGAACAGCGTCGATCACTGCGCACGAACGTGACACGCCCCAACGGTTGCAGGTCTTGCAACCACGCTTGGCAGCGGGGCCATGACAAACTCCGTCAATGAAGTCTTAGGATCAGAACTGCTCTTCGTGATCGGTTCCAACACAACAGAGGCACACCCAATCATCGGCAACAAGATGAAACAGGCAGTGCGGAAGGGTACTAAACTCATCGTCGTTGATCCGCGAACAACTGAGCTTGCGGGAATGGCCGACCTTCATTTGCCTTTAAAATCGGGGAGCGATATCGCGCTCGTCAACGGTCTGATCCACATCATCCTCCGCGAGGGATGGGAGGATCGCGACTATATTGAATCTCGTACAGAGGGAATCGAGCTATTGAGGGAGACCGTCAAACGCTACACACCCGATATGGTCTCCGAAATCACAGGGATCTCCGAAGACGATCTTGTTCTGGCCGCCAGATTATATTCACATTACAAGAAGGCGGGTATCTATTACACGTTGGGAATCACGGAGCATACGACAGGCACAGCCAACGTCATGAGTCTTGCCAATCTGGCGCTCGTGACCGGTCACATCGGCATGGAAAATGCCGGTATCAACCCGTTGCGCGGCCAGAACAATGTTCAGGGCGCATGTGATATGGGCGCGCTTCCCAATACATACCCCGGATATCAGCCTGTGACCGATGAGAAATCGATCGCGTTCTTCACTGAGTTGTGGGGTGTCGCGGTCAATGAGAATAACGGTCTTCGCATTCCCGAAATGATGGACGCAGCGCACGAAGGTAAAGTGAAGGCGCTGTTTGTCATGGGGGAAGACCCCGTCCTAACCGATCCGGACGCCAATCATGTCAGAGCGGCGATCGAGAACATGGACTTTGTCGTTGTGCAGGAAATATTCATGTCTGAAACGGCGAAGCTTGCCGACGTTATTTTCCCGGCAACATGCTACGCGGAAAAAAATGGGACATTTACATGTTCTGAACGACGTGTCCAGCTTGTCCGCAAAGCGGTCGACCCACCCGGTGATGCGAAAGTTGACTGGGCGATCATCTGCGAACTTGCCCAGCGCATGGGAATTAAGGGATTCGAGTTTGAGAGCGCGGAAGAGATCTTTGAAGAGATCCGTTTAGCGACGCCCTCTTACCGAGGGATGACGTATCAACGCCTGGCAAAAGAAAACGGTCTGCAGTGGCCTTGCCCGACGACTTCCCACCCCGGCACAAAATTCCTCCACAAGGGGCTATTCCCGAGAGGCAGAGCACAGCTCGTGGCAGTTGAATATGAAGCGCCAACTGAAACTGTGTCAGACGAGTATCCAGTTCTGCTTACGACAGGTCGAAAACTCGGTCACTACAATGTAACGACTCGTTTTTCAAAACTCTTGGGGTCGATCAATCCCTTTGAGGAAGCAGAGATCAACCCAGAGGATGCCGCAGCGCTGAACCTCGTTACACACGATTTTGTGCGAGTTACAAGTCGTCGCGGCAGCGTCATGACGCGCGTCCTTGTGACGGATCGCGTCAAGCCGGGTATGATGTTCATGACCTTCCACTATCCGGAAACACCGACCAACGAGCTCACGCAATCAGCCTTTGATCCAATTACGCTGACTGGCGCATACAAGATATCGGCGGTACGGGTTGAGAAATTGAGCGAAGTCGACATAAAGGAGTTCACAGCGTAAGCGTTACCTTTACAGTCAGACCACAAAAAAGTTCGGAATATATATGAATTGATACCGGTGTGCTCTTGAGGGGGCACACTGGTTTATTTGATCATTATTTTACATTTTCTCGATTTCACTTTATCATGCCTATACATGGTCGCTGAATGCGTGAAAACCCTGTATGATAGGCATTTAATGA
>LFTF01000030.1:0-141 GCA_001512945.1 Clostridiales bacterium DTU023
ACGGCGCAGAACGTGAGATAGGTGAGATCCTTGTCCAGCTCATCGTGGCGTCCGCGCAGTTCACTCAGGGGAATCGTGACCGCGCCGGGCAGTGTTCCTGCCACAAGCTCGGCTTCTTCTCGGATGTCGAGGAGGGTATAG
>LFTF01000030.1:320-666 GCA_001512945.1 Clostridiales bacterium DTU023
CCGTCTTTTGAGAAGACCAGCTTGATGACCATAGGGAGCGCGCCGGGATAATAGGTGACGTGGTTCATGGGATGTACCAACGAGTAGAAATAGTCTTCGCCATAGACGAGTCCCGCACATTTGAGTTGTTTTTCATTCATGCCGGTCGACGCGGCCGTCATATCGAAGACTTTAGCGACACTGGTGCCAATGGTTCCCCGGTAGGGTTCAACTGTTTTACCCGCGAGAATGTTCGCGCAGACGAAACGTCCCTGACGGTTGGCGGGGCCCGCGAGGGGAATGGCCGTTCGGCCACCGAGGATGGGCTCATCGACTTCGACTACGTCGCCGACGGCGTAGATATCGG
>LFTF01000030.1:716-977 GCA_001512945.1 Clostridiales bacterium DTU023
CGTCATATCGGTCGAGATAACGGACCCGTCACTCAAGTTGACAATGTTGCCACCGTCGGAGATTGACTCAATACAACTTCCCAATATGACGCGGACGCCTTTCTTTCTCATGTGGTCTTCCAGGATCACGGTCATATCGCGATCGAAAGGCGGCATCACCTGGTTAGACAGTTCGACAAGCGTACAGTCAATACCGCGCTCCACGAGATTTTCGACCATCTCGATGCCGATGAACCCTCCCCCGACAACGACCGCTTTTTT
>LFTF01000120.1:0-1735 GCA_001512945.1 Clostridiales bacterium DTU023
GTCTCATGGGTTCGCGGCAAGGGCGCCTGCACCTCGTCAGAGGGAACGGTCAGTTCAATATCTGGCTGGTGGCGGTCGATCAGGCCTTCCACGTCCTGGACGTTTTCTTGCGGATCCAGCTGGGGTTCTGTGAGATTACCGGCTGGCTCGAAGATGATACTGGTATCATCGTTTGAACTTTTGATCAAGCGAAAGGTTAACGCCATGAAAACAGCCGCGATTAATACCAAGGCGGTCGTCATTAATATTGTGTCGATTTTGCGTTTTCGTCGCATAAAGCCTCTACTTGCATGACAAAGGGAAGCGGCACGCTTCTCGTTGACTATTTTACGTTTTTTGGGCCAAGATGCAAATATCTTGATCTTCTCTCTCATCATAAGGCAAGTACCGCATGACTAGCGCTTGAATCACACTGGTTCGGTCTTGATAGAGGGGCGCTCCTCAATGGAGTAGGCGGAGACGTTAGAAATCTACTTATTATTTTTCTCAAACCTCCATGAATCTCGGACCATGTCATCAATTCCGAGTTCAGCTTTCCAATCAAGCTCTCTTTCTGCTTTACTCGCATCCGCAAAACAGGACGCAAGGTCTCCTGATCGTCTCCCGACAATCTCATAAGGAATCTCTACGCCATTAATTTCCATGAAGGCATGCACAAGCTCCAGAACAGATGTACCCTTACCTGTGCCCAAGTTGTAAACGTTGACCCCTAGATCCAGCTTTTCTAATGCCTTCACATGACCTTTGGCAAGATCTACTACATGAATGTAATCTCGCACACCTGTTCCGTCTACCGTATCGTAGTCGTCCCCGAAGATATTCAACTTTTCTAATTGGCCTTTGGCAACTTTTGTCACGAAAGGCATCAGATTATTGGGGATGCCGTTCGGATCTTCTCCAAGGAGCCCACTCGTATGTGCACCGACCGGATTGAAATATCTCAAAATACTTACGGCAAACCCTTCATTTGCACGCGCTGTATCCATCAAAGTCCGCTCACTCATGACCTTGCTCTCCCCATATGGATTTGTTGTCATCTTTAGCTCCATCTCTTCTCTTAAGGGGGGTAATTGATCCCCGTATACTGTTGCGGAGGAGCTGAATATAAATCTTCTCACTTCATACTTGATACACACATCTTACTAAGTACCATGGTGGAGACAAGATTATTAAAATAATACTCAAGTGGTTTTGCGACAGATTCACCGACTGCCTTAAGACCTGCAAAGTGAATCACGCCGTCCATCTTTTGACAATCAAATATCTCCTCAACCATATCTTCATCCGTCACATCAATTTGATGGAAGATTGGTTTGATGCCTGTGATTTGATGAATCTTGTCCAGAACTTCAATCTTCGAGTTGATGAGATTATCCGCGATGACCACATCATGCCTGCTTTGTAAAAGCTCAACGACTGTGTGGCTGCCGATAAAGCCTAAGCCCCCGGTTACTAGTATTTTCATTGGGTGTGGCCGCCTCGCCTTCGGTGTAGAGACACTACCATCAATTTTTGTCGAACGCTTGCTTGACATTTAAGTTCATAACGCTTGTCATACGGCAAATACCGCATGACAAGCGTTTGAATCATTGGTTGATCAAGTCGCGCAACTTGTGCCTATTAAACACGTTCCGCGGAGACGACGCCCAGGACCTGCTTACCCATACCTTCCGCCATTTTGAGCGCTCTCATGGCTTGGGGGATTTTTGTCTCATGCGGATACAAGAGAAGTACC
>LFTF01000120.1:1854-2066 GCA_001512945.1 Clostridiales bacterium DTU023
TCTCGGGCAAGAAGCCCATGGATAACGGAGGCAACATAGGGTGCGCCGATTTGAGCCGAAGTCTGTCCCTTTCGTTGCCCCCAAAAGAGCCTTTCAAGCCAACGGTCGATCCCCGAGCCAAAGGATTTGGCGGGTATTTCCCCGGGCGCAGCGATGGAACCAATGTAGAGGAATCCCAACTGTTCAGCGAATTCGGCAGGATCGTAGATCAC
>LFTF01000103.1 GCA_001512945.1 Clostridiales bacterium DTU023
TCCTTATTCGCAAATCCAAACATCATTCCCTGATCACCTGCACCCGTACTGTGTCCACCGCTCCCGCGCACCTCAAGGGAGCAATCAACTCCCAAGGCAATATCGGACGACTGCTCGTCAATCGATGTCAGCACCGCGCACGAATCGGCATCAAAGCCGATGTGATTCCCTGTATACCCGATATGCTTGAGTGTTTCACGGACAATCAGCGGAATATCGACATAGGCTGTCGTCGTAATTTCGCCCATCACGAAAACAAGGCCGGTCGTCGCCACTGCTTCACAGGCAACACGAGCACAGGGATCATGGCCGATCAAAGCATCGAGGACAGCATCTGCGATCTGGTCGCAAACTTTGTCGGGGTGACCTTCGGTAACAGACTCAGAGGTAAAGAGCCACGAATTATTTGTTGAACCAAACATATTATTCTCCTGTAGTTTTATTTTCCTGAGATCGTCCAGATGGCCTGACTATGAAAAAACCTCCGAGAGGAGGCCGTTCAAGTACCTCATCTCTCAGACACTTCAGTCCGCAGGAATTGGCACCGCTGCATGACCGCGGTTGCCGGGTTTCACAGGGCCAGTCCCTCCACCTCTCAAGATAAGTCAATATTCAATTTTATTTACTATACCACAACACAATTATTTTTTACTTTTCACGGATCATCGCATGCGTGTTTATCCGCCAAAACGACATACCCTGGCCACTGTTGTCGTTAGCTTCTATCCCTGTTGCGAGTCGACCCTTTTACGATAAGATCCGGTGATAAAGCAACAAAAAAGGGGGGAGACGGGCACGCCCAAAATCATTACACATGAAACCAGTAGTTTTATTGATGGACGATCAATCCGATTTTCCCGAACGGATGGCGAGGCAGCTTCACGAGCTTGCCGGACAAACATATGATGTTATCGCCATTTCGGATGATCTGTTGTCTGAGGCGAATTCCCATGTTCTCTCTGACAATGCAACTGTCGCTATTATGCCTTTATCGTGGAAAAGTCGTTTGCCTATACAGCACTTCCGTGTGAACCATAGTTGTCTTTTCTGGGATGAACCGCCTCTGCCCGGCCAATCGCTAAATCCTCACAATCATGATGACGTTTTCGTCTCGCGCTATGCTGGCGCGCGCCGCCTTGACTTTACGATACGAAACCATCTGGCCGACCAGATTCCTTTCAACAAAACCGAAATACCAATTGACAACCGGATGGGTATCCATCTTTCATTTACGCAAGCTGTCAGTATGCGCACAACGCGCTACATCCTGAATCGAGAGATGTCTCAGGGACGTACCGTCATCTATCTCCCTGTCAAGCCACTCTATTCAATCTCTGAGTCATTCCGTCGAGGCCCGGGAGATACGCTCGGCGAACTTTTTTGCCGCATTTCATCCGGGGATTTACCCGGCTGCGACGATCTGGGTTCTCTATTGTATTTGCATGAACGCGGGTACTATACCTTCAGACTCCCCGAACGCGCCGATGATCTTATCGCGTGCAATACAGAGTATTTAAGACAGCTCGCTCATCTTCTGCGTGCCTACACACGTTCGAGGCCGGAACCAGCCACTGCTTGGATCGATGCGAGCGGACTTGTTCTCGACAAACTCCTCTCAATGGCAGTATTGTGTGACTTTATCTACGTCGACGCGCCGGAGGAAGAGACTTGCGCAGCACATATTGCGCGGCGTGAGCTCGGTCTTTTTCTGGCTCGTCTGCCGAATAGTTGCGCTATTCTCGAACTCCCGGGCAAGGACAGAAAACTGACAGCCTCCCTACCTCAAACTGTCGGTCAGGATATTTGCCGTGCTTCCGGGTTATAAGGAGAAACAGACTTGGATCCGGCGTATAGCCGACCATCTTGAACCCGGCGCCGAACCGTCAGACGAAGAGCTCAAGCGTATCATCGCGGCCGAGGTGTCGATACGGACGCAAGGATCTCCCCTTACTGTCTCAGAAAAATCTCTCCTTATTCGTCATCTGTTCGATGCCATGCGCGGCCTCGACATCCTGCAACCGCTTCTCGACGAACCTGACATTACAGAGATCATGGTTAACAGTCCCAGCGAGATTTACATCGAGCGAGAAGGACGAATCGAAAAAACAGATCTTTCCTTTGACTCATCCGCCCATCTCACCCACGTGATCAGCCGCTATTTCGGGAGAGCCAACAAGCTTGTTCATGAGCGATCGCCGATCGCTGATATGCGTCTACATGACGGTTCACGTGTTCACACCATACTGCCTCCGGCCGCGCCAAACGGACCCGTGCTTTCAATCCGACGCTTCACGGGAATCCGACCGGTCATGGAAGCGTTAGTTGAAAACCATACACTGCCTCAGCGGGAAGCTATCTTTCTCATGGAAGCTGTCCAAAACAGAAAAAACATTTTCATAAGTGGGGGAACCGCGTCTGGAAAAACAACGTTTCTCAATGCCCTCGCCGCATTTATTCCCCAAAATGAACGTGTCGTTACTGTCGAAGACGCAGCGGAACTCGATTTGACGGGCAAGCATAATCTGGTCCGTCTTGAAGCGCGCGCTGCGGCCGTTGACGGAGGGGGAAGCATCTCGCTCTCCGATCTCATCCATTCGTCTTTACGTCTTCGGCCTGACCGTGTCATTGTCGGCGAAGTCCGTGGGATTGAAGCGTACGATATGATCCAGGCAATGCAGACGGGACACCCCGGCTCCATGTCAACCGGCCACGGCAACAGTACATGGGAAATGCTAGACCGTCTCTCACTGCTCCTTATGACAGCCTCTCAACTGCCCTGGGAAGCCTGCAGACGCATGGTCTCATCCTCCATTGATCTTATGATCCATCTTGTCCGGCAGCCCGACGGACGGCGTCTCGTCGCGGAAATAAGCTCCGTTGTCGGTTTCGAAGACGATCGTTTTCAACTCCATACACATTACCGCGCTCCACATCTGCCCTCAACAGAACACGCACAACGAGTACCGGAAATTCTGGACAGAAAAAATGTCGATAAACCCCATGAAACTCGTAGAAAAACACCCCATATTTATGCGACCAACCTGGGACGCCTGCAAAACAAACCGTCCTCAAATTCCCGCAAAGACCTGCTTAAAGGAGACCTACATGATTGATAAAAAAAGGAAATATCCGGTTGTAGAACATGCCCGACACAAGCGCCATTTTGTACTTGAACACGGTCAACAAAGGAAAAGAAAAATTCCGGCAGGACGCGTGATACGTCACAAATGGCTTTCTGTCATTCAATGGATTGTCTTGTCAATCATACCCGCGCGACTAGCATCCATCGCGTTTCTGGGTGATTCCTCTTCCAGCTGGTTGCTGACAGCACCAGGGACTCTCCTGCTCGGGATCGGACTGGCACGTCTCTTTCGCCTGCGCGAAGGGAGAATGCTCTTCATCCAGTACCAGCACTTATTGGGCTTTCTTTCGACAAGACTTTCCGCAGGCGTTCCACTCGAGGCTGCGCTGGTGGAATCCGTAAATCCACTCAAGGAACAGATGGGAAGTCACAACCTGATCGTTCGGTCACTTCTAAGACTTAGAAAAAATCTTGAAGCTCAGATGTCGCTGAATGAAGCACTGTCTACCTTTGCACGCGAAGTCAACCTGCCCGTCTGCAGCCGCGATTTCACCATGCTGATCTTGCTGGCCAGAATGGGTGGCAGGATCGACATTTTTGTTCGTCAGAGTCATCACGATCTATCCGCTCAAATCAACACACAAAATGAAGTCGCCAACGAGCGACGGGGAAATGCAAGTGAGGCGCTCATTCTCTCGATTATCCCATTCTTTATGGCAAGATTTATCCTAAGCGGCGCATCAGAATATAGCCAACCCCTGCACGACAATCAAGCAATGATCATGCCACTGGGAATCCTTTATCTCGCGGCAATGTTGGCATTTTTTATTTTGCTGCTACTTCTAGCTCCCGAAAAGGCAACTGCTAAGAAAAACAAAAAAATAAAGAAACAACGATCCTTGTTTGAGGGAGCCCGGGATTTGGGTGTGGGCCCCTTATTATCGCGGTTGTATCTAGATTGGTTGCCCGGACAAATCGGGATTACTGTGTCTTCTGCTGTCCGCCTTCTGACAGATGATCTAGAGAATGCGTGGATGGATTATATGGCACGAAAAACACGTGACCTATTGTGTGGTCTCTTGCTCGCCGTTCTATTCGCGTTATCTGGTCAGATCTCATGGTTCGTGATTGCGATGACACCGTTTTCTTTTTCGACACTTCGTGATATCGATCTTTGCAGTAAAGCATCCAAGCGAAAGGAGCATTATCGTTTCTACTATCCATCTGTGGTGAATTCACTCTACATCCTTATGGAAAGCGGACTAACACTGGATCGATCCCTCCGGATGGTGGCGCATGTCAACCTCGCGAATACAATTCCCGACAACCCCGTAACCGCTGACTTAAACCGCGCTGCACTTCATCTGGAGACAGGGTCTAACAGTATTATGGCAGCAAGCCGACTGGCCGAACGATGCCCTCTCCCCGAGGTTCAGGCTGCTTTACGACTCATGGCCCGCTATGAACGTGAGGGAGGACGGGAAATATTGGAGCTAATCCGCATGCAGGCAGACCGGAGCCGCCAGCTCTATCGGGACGCAATGAGAGGAAGAGCCGAACAGCGATCACTTCTCTATGTAGTTCCCATGGCAATCGATCTGCTTGTCGTCATGGCAACCGTTATTCTGCCCGCTATCGTAAGCATGCAGTTTTATGTGTAGCCCTGCCCTGCCACCCGTCAATTTCGCTAACGGCGCAAGCTGACGACAAAAGCAAAAGCATCTCTTGACGGGCACTTCAGAAGATAATTAAACCATAATCCAGGGACAAGGGAGCCCTGATGAAAGGAAACTGATATGAAGAAAAAACAAACGCAAAACAGGCTGGCTTGGGATGGCTTTGGCACTCTTGAAGTCATCATCATCATCGCCGTTCTCATCACTGTCGCACTGCTCTTCCGCGAAAACATCATCACTTTCGCACGGGCATTGATCGACAAGGTTTTCGCAACTTCCGTCATAGACGGGCTTTGATAGGGGAGTGAGTTGTGCGGATCGAACAAACAGACATACCCGGCATCTGGCGCCTCTCATACAAACACGAGCACCGTGCCGGGAACGCCTTGAGCTTCCTGGAAACAAGTCTTCTGCGCCATCGCCCCTCCTCTGCTTTACCTATCTCCTGGTTTCCAGAACAAGATGGAATCTTATTATTCAAGCCGGATACATCGGGGCTCACTCCGCTTTTGGAAGCGGTACCGACAATGCCGGATCAGGCGGATATCGGCTTTTTATTGCTTCGAAACATCATGGAGGCGATTGACGAAGCCCATGATCACCTGCTAACGGTTGACCCCTCTATGCTTAGCCCTGAGCTGATCTTCGCGGGCCCATGTACCCGTGAATCCGAAGTGCCTCCTGTGCATCTCATCTGCCTGCCTATCTCGGACTCCGTCTGCGAAGGCAAGGCCGTCAGTTCAAATTTGATCGATTTTTTTGCCACAGCTTTCCACTGGGATACCACAATCACTGACAGTTTCCGCGCCCTCTTTGAAAAACGCGCCTATCATGATCTCCTGCTAGACCTACGTTATAAGTCTGGTCAATCAAGGCTTGAATCCCAGAAAACAGAGCAAACAGATGCAGAACACAAACGGAGACACTACAAAGATGTGTCATCCAATCAATACCAAAAACCGAAATCTTCTATGATTTTCCGATTTTTTGCACCTTTTGCCAAAATCAGACAATCGATCTTCCGACAGGATGGCAGTGACTATGTCCATGAGACAACAGAGGAGCTGGATCTTTCTTGCGATCAGTTCCGTATCGCTCAACTGTCTGAAGGTCTGCCAGGTACGCCGGATGAGGAGCTTGGGCAACATGCCTATATCCTCACTGAAGAATTCCTTATAGGAAGAGACATGCGGGATACTGGCCTTTGGATTGATTCTTCTTCTGTGAGTCGGCAACATGCGCGGATCACACGCAAAGCAGGGAGCTATTTTGTTGAGGATCTTGGTTCAAGAAATGGGACAACCCTGGACGGTATCCGTCTGAATCGTAACCGCGAATATCTTTTGCCACATAAATGCAGGCTCGCATTCGCCGGAGAAATCTTCTACTTCAGATCTGACTGATCACTTGCAATAATGTTCAAAATAAATCCGGCGCCGCTCTATCTCTTGAGATGAGCGCAGCGCCGGTTATATCAGCGGGATCAGTAGCTCTGATCTGCTTAAAGTAGACTGCTGGCAAGCATGCTATTTTGTTCCGAACAATCTGTCTCCTGCATCACCAAGTCCGGGCACAATATAGGCGTGGTCATCCAGACAGTCGTCAAGCGCAGCGCAAAAAATCGGTATGTCCGGGTGCACGCCGTGAAAATGTTCAATGCCTTCCGGAGCAGCGACGAGACAGACGAATTTGATGTGCTCGATATTGCGCTTCTTGAGAAAATCCACGGCCGCTGCCGCGGATCCACCTGTTGCAAGCATGGGGTCAAGCAGGATAACGTCACGGTTTTCAATGTCATCCGGAAGCTTGCAGTAGTATTCAACCGGTTTGAAAGTTTTAGGTTTGCGGTAAAGGCCAATATGGCCGACCTTGGCCATCGGAATCAGGTTGATCATCCCGTCTACCATACCAAGTCCGGCACGCAAAATCGGGACCAAGGCCAGCTTTTTCCCGTCAATCATATGACAATGGGCAATGCCAATCGGTGTCTCTACATCGACAGGCCGAAGCGGTATATCTCGCGTAACTTCGTAAGCCATCAGCATGGAGACTTCGCTCACCAACTCACGAAATTCCTTGGTACTTGTATTCTTGTCGCGCATCAGCGCGAGTTTATGTTGAATCAGAGGATGATCAAAAATGAATACCCCCTCATATTCCTTTTTCTCAATCACAATAATTTCTCCTTTCAAAATCGGCGATTTCATCCAGCCGTTGCTGATGACGTCCGCCATCGTAGGGTTCTGCCAGAAAAATATCGACCAGCATGATTGCATATGGGACCGCGAGAACACGTGCTCCCAATGCCAACACGTTGGCATCATTATGATGGCGTGCCATTTCCGCCATGTACGCGTTCGTGCACAAAGCGCATCGGATGCCCGGGACTTTGTTGGCAACGATGGATACACCTATTCCCGT
>LFTF01000087.1 GCA_001512945.1 Clostridiales bacterium DTU023
GGCTATATCATGGTCATTCGAGGATATCCCCCCAAAAGCTTATGAGTTTTCGACTCCAGCGTTTACGCATTGCACTTTTATCGAGTCGCTTGCTTTTTCTGGCTCCCCTCATTGTGGTCTATTTTTTACTACCGACTTCTTGCATCTCGATGTATCAAAAGGAGGGCTTGCGTGAGAGCCGAGCTTTATTTGTTTATCTGTCCCACTCACTCGTCACCATGCTCAGCCTCCTTTGGACTCTTTCTCACCTACAAATATGGATTGATAGCGAAGGCGAAGAAGCCTTGCGCGCCAGTCGACGAAAAATGACGAGTAACGGGCTCGACGTTATCATTTTACTTTGTGTCTACTTGGTCATGACATTGCCTGTATTCACAGTTGCAAACTATTTTTATTCGAACATTTGGCCCGAATGGTTCCGTTTTGGTATCGTCACTTCGACACTCGTAGCTATGCTGTACGTCCTCGCGGTCT
The DNA here is from genome assembly GCA_001512945.1 of Clostridiales bacterium DTU023. Taxonomy (GTDB): domain Bacteria; phylum Bacillota; class Clostridia; order Saccharofermentanales; family DTU023; genus UBA4923. The sequence goes on from LFTF01000087.1 coordinate 475, forward strand.
CATTAGATTCTGTGACCATGGCAGCGCTTGTGACCTATGCTTACTCATTTTTAAGTGTCATCTATGGGGCGGAGAATGCATCGGCAAGCGTACTGTTACTGAAACCACATCGAGAATTGTACCCCGGAGAAATGACCAAACTCTACTTCCCAGCTTGGGGGGCTGCAGCCGTCCTCTTTTTAATCGGACATATGATTGAGACGCGAGGCAAGAATTGAAAAATGCAATGGTGTACGATGGATATGGAGGTGCTTTATGAATGACGGAGACGATTTTGTCAATCACTTAAATCGACTTACTTCCAAAGAGGCATCCGCTTATGAAGACTTTATAGCGCTCTACACGAAGATGACCTATGCCTATATGTATGGAATCCTTGGGAATAAAGAAGACGCGGAAGATGTCGTTCAGGAAGCATTTTTAAAGCTCTACATGTTGGATAAAGAGCAGTTTCCAAGCCGAGGTGAAAAATCGTGGTACTACAAGTTCTGTACAAATCTTGCCCGTGATTATCGGAGAAAAATAAAGTTTACAGAAAATCTCGATGAACATATACT
>LFTF01000090.1 GCA_001512945.1 Clostridiales bacterium DTU023
AAGGAGTTTAATAAACAGATAAATCACGGAAGTCATAGGCAAGCCATTCCACAGTTAGTCATATGAACCAGCCATCAAGGTTAGCCACTCCGTTAAAGATTCATCGTTGGATTATACGACGATTATTAGTACTGCAACATGCGTGGTAGCTCGCCGGCTTGTTTTACCCAATCTGCTACTTGTGTTGCTGTGGGCAGCTTTCGTACAAGCGCTTTGGCATCGTTCACTTCTTGCATCTTTTTGAAAAGATTTTCAGCGTTGCGTGTTGCGAGCTCTGGTACCGTATCAACACCGGCCGCTTCAAGCAACTCGGCATACTGACTGGCGATTCCCTTGATTCGGAAAAGGTCGGCATGATTAGCCCACGTGAGGATCAGTTTTTCAGAAATACCCGCCTTTTCAGCAAGGTCAGTTCTTCCTTTTTTGGTGATACATGTTTCCAATAACGCTTCAATCGATTTTAGCCCGACAGCTTGTAATTTCGCTTCGTATGCAGGTCCAATTCCTTCAATCATGGTCAGTTTTGCCATTTTGTGACTCCTTCAAAAATTCTTTGTTATTTATATCAAATAACGTGATAGGTCATTATTATAACACCAACAATTGTGTAAATATATACATATTATCGTTACATATATGGGAATATATTAATACATCACCTAGAAAGATGACTAATTAAAGCGTAATCTGTTTTGCTTGCTAGTTACAGGTTGTCAAATAATGTGTTTTTATCTTTTCCAAGTATTGCCACAA
>LFTF01000034.1 GCA_001512945.1 Clostridiales bacterium DTU023
GGTCCGATCACGCCGAAAAGGCCGGCGATGACGTTGGACAGTCCTGATACAGTTAGGCCAGAGCTTACTCTTTTTCCCATATCGGAGGCGTCAAGGAGCTGGCCCAGTGCCTGGATCGTGCCCAGGTCATTAATAGACAGGGCGATAAAACAAACGATAAAGGAAATTAAAACACCAATATCCAGCGAAAAATTGAAGCCCAGGCCGGAAAAGTAATTGGAGAAGACCGAGAGTGACGCTCCGGATACCCAAGTGTACTCCGGCACCAGCAGAATATAAATGATGCTGCCGAAAATCAAGGCCCAAATGATCAAGGTCGATTTCCAGATCCCTTTCAAAAAGCGATTGGCAACGAACATCACGAAGACAAGTGCGAGGGCGAAGGTGAAGTGTAAGAATTCAAGACCAGTTGTGGGTACGGTAAAGATCAGATTGATGATTGTCGGTGCCAGAGTGAAAGCGATCAGGAGCAAGATGGTGGCGACTACCTGGCGGGTAAAGAGTTTTTCCAATTTTGAAAAAAGACCACTCACAC
>LFTF01000016.1 GCA_001512945.1 Clostridiales bacterium DTU023
ATGTCCTAAATTTGATCCCGGCATCATTCATCGCGAACACTGATTTTCTCACAGATATTGCCTTGGCGTTCATCGCCTTCAGCGTCGGCGAACATCTTGATTTCGCGAAACTCAAAAAAAGAGGCAAAAAGTCGGCTGTCATTGCCTTGTTCGAAGCACTGACGGCGTCGCTACTTGTCTTTATTCTGATGTTTGTGGTGTTGCGACTGGATTTTGTCTTTTCTATCGTGCTTGCCGTACTTGCTTCGTTGACGGCCCCCGCTTCAACCATGATGACAATCAGGCAGACGGGCGCTCGTGGTGATTATGTTGACACGCTACTCCAGGTAATCGCGATGGACAATGTGGTCGGACTTGTCGCGTTCAGTATTGTCATCGCGGCGATCTCGCCGTTTGTTAAAGGTATCGCGGGAGGCGGTGCCTTCAGTAGCGTCATTCAACCGCTTCTGATTAATCTTCTGCTCATAGCGCTTGGAATCGGTTTTGCCTGGCTCCTCAAAGCGTTAACTCCGACAAGGCGTACTGCCGATAATCGCTTGATTATCGCGGTGGGAATTTTACTTTTCTTTGCGGGGGTGAGCGCCTATTTCGACGTGTTGCCTCTTCTTGGTTGCATGACGATGGGCCTGGTGTTTGCCAATATCGAAGGCCATGAAAAGCTGTTCCGACAGCTCAATTATTTTAGTCCGCCGATTCTTGTGTTGTTTTTCGTGAGATCCGGTCTGAGTTTTGATTTAAGTACTCTGACCGCGAAAGGCACGGTCGGATCAACTTCGCTTGTGCTCATCGCTGTCCTTTACTTCGTTGTGCGCCTGATTGGCAAATATTCTGGCTCATACCTGGGAGCACTTGTAACGGGTAAATCAAAAGAGGTTCGGAATTATCTAGGCCTCGCGCTCGCCCCTCAGGCGGGGGTAGCGATCGGACTTGCCGCTTTATGTGTGCGTCAACTTGGCCAGGATGTCGGCGGCACACTTCAAACGATTATTCTGGCTTCTAGTGTACTTTATGAATTGATCGGGCCTGCGAGCGCCAAATTAGGTCTCTATCTGTCGGGTTCCTATGAGTTGGAAAAAAAAGATGTGCCCACTCTTTGACAATTGTTGAAAGAGAGTGCAACCTATTTTGTTTCTTCAAGTTCTAGCGAGTCTTCTCCCGTTGGGATATCGTCGTCTTTAATGATTTTCGATGTGATCCACGAGAAAATGAGGATTGCGATAACCGTTAGCATCCATCGCACTGTCATAAACTTGGGTCCGAGGTACTTGACCTCGTTGATCAGCATAGGTACCTTGATCACAGCCCACGAGCTCAGGATGATGACGATATTGCGGATAGAAGCCCCTTTATTGTGAAGCATGACGCACATGGGGAACGCTGCGTAGATCGGTCCCGCTGAGATGCTGCCGATTACAAAGGATAGAAAAACGCCTTTCGTGCCGGCGTCTTTGCCTAAAAGTTGAAGTATCTTTTCTTTGGGAACCCACACATCCAATAAAGCCGTCAGGACGAAAACGACCGGCATAATCAGGAGCATTTCTTTGATGTAGTAACTGCTGTTTCGCAGTGATTCAACCGCCATGTCACGCCTCGCGATGAAGAGCGCAATGTAGGCGAAAACAACAACAATTAAGAACAGGTTCTTGCGGATACTTTTTGAGATATTCAAATCAGTACCCCCATCACTAACGCAATCAAGATCGCAAACAAAAAGCTAAGACCGTTTCTTACAGCTGTGAATTTTGAACCGAATTCTTTTCTCTCGAGAGGAAAGGTGACCACACCTACCATCGTCAGCGTNNAGTTGCCCCACGAGAGGAAACGCGATAAAGGCCGGAACGAGTGTAATCGTTCCGAATAGGGCAGCCACAATGGTTGCCAGTAGAACGGATTGCCTACTGACAAATGTCGCGATGTCTGCAGGTGGTAGAATTGTCAGGATCAATCCGATCGCCAATACGATGGAGAAGATACTGGCTGCCATCTTCATGCCCATATTGAAAGCCATTTTCAAAGCACGACCTGTTTTCTGTTTGTCCTTGATAAAAGAGACGCCAAGAAAAACAAAGGTGCCTATCCATATCGCTAACGTGAAAACATCCATGTTTTGCCTTTCTGCATTCTTAATGTTCGTCTGGATCTGATATATCTCTAAAGTATCCATTTTATTCAACTAAAAAATTCATACCGTCGTTCATTCTAGCATCTTCCGAGTATTCCCGATCGTATCAGTGGCGTCTAACAGTGCTTGCCAAAATCAACAGTAGGGTAATCTGTTTTGCAAGTAAATATCACTAGTATCTGATTGAAAGTCGAAATGTATCCAGGCTGTAACTCGATTGACCCATAGTGCGCCCTTAATCCCTTTCTTTCTGATAGGGATTGTTTTAACGTCATTATAAGGTAGGTATAAGGTAGGTTTGATCCGAGAAATTGAACCAATCGACTTTCATGAAGTGCCTAGACAATTGTAGGAAAGTACAGCATAGAAAAAGAATGCAATTTATATGAGAAAATCAGTCACTCTCGTCATCGCGATTTTAGCCGCTTTATTGCTCACTGTTGGAGCGCATTACGATAAAATGGGCGGCAAAGGCCTTTTAGCTCGACTCGAGCATTCAGGTTCAACGTCTACTGTGTCGCCAAAAATGATGATGCCAACCGATGGAGAGTTATCGACAGTTGGTAGCTCGTGGATTGAACGCCAAGGCGATAGGACGTCTCAGTCGACGACAGAAGCATCCATAACAACAACCACAGCCTCAACCACAACACATACAGAAAGACAGTCGTCAACCAAACCCACGGCGAAACCAACAAAGCCGCAGACATCAAAGACCACTTCGGTCGCTACCACAAGCACGAAAAGTANNTGAGGAACAGGTGGTGGCACTCGTTAACGACGAACGATCAAAGGAGAATTTGCCTCCACTCACGATGAACTCATCACTTAGAGCGTCAGCACGACTCCGGGCGCGTGAAATTGTCGATGTGTGGGGCCACACGCGACCTAACGGTACTCGTTTTTTCACAGCGGTCACTATTGCCTATAGTCGTGTGGGTGAAAATATTGGGGCCGGATGTCCCACACCTGCGCGCGTTGTCCAGCGTTGGATGGAATCTCCAGGTCATCGATCGAATATTATGAATCCTTGTTTCACACTGATCGGGGTCGGTTGCCATTACGATTCGACGCAACCGTACGGGACTTATTGGGGACAGATCTTCGCTACACCGTAGATGATTCCAACTTATAGCAGGGGTTTTACTGCGGTGAAGACTCTCGATTAAGCAGGCTAAGATTGGAAACAAAAGCCCCGATTGTTTTATGAACAGCCGGGGCTTTATTTGGCAAATACTTGCAATGTCGATACAGTTATCGGCGAGGGTTATTCGCTCCTCATGAGGGCGCCATTTTTTTCCGGCAC
>LFTF01000014.1 GCA_001512945.1 Clostridiales bacterium DTU023
ACAAAGAAGTCGAGCATCAGGCCGAGCAATGAAACTTCCTCGGCATCTGCAAACATTGTGTACCCGTCTCCGCCGGCAGCCAAGAAATCGTTTGTCGCGAGTGTGTATGAAGCTGTCAGATCGATCGGATCATCACCGACTTTGACATCCTCCACTCGGACAAATTTCTCATTCTCGCCAAGACCCTCGGTCACGATGACATAAGACATACCTGCAACGTGAGGGAATCCGCCGGCTGTGCCAGGATAGGCCCCGGCTCCATGCGTCAGAGCGTCAACTATATCCTGTCCTGTTACCCTGATTACGGTGACCATATTTTGGAATGGGAGCACTTCGAGTGCAACGCCCATGGTTATCGGACCTGCCGGGATGGATCTGCGAATATTTCCGCCATTTGACAGAACAACGTCGGCCCCCGCATGTTTGAAAATGGCGTCGACGTGCAGATTACCCAGATTCGTCTCTCCGGCGCGGACGTGATTTCGCTCACCATCGAGCTCAGTAGCCGTGTTGCCGATCACTTCACCTAAGATCACATCGTTCGCAGCATTAAACGTATCAATTTTTGTTTTAATCGCGGGGTTCTCAACTGTTCCCTTGACAGCATCAAACGTGAGAAGCTCTGCTAACGGCGGATCAACCAAGACACCACCGGCAAACTGCAACGTTACCTTGCCGATATTAGAAAAATGAGAACCTGCCTGAACGATCTTAACGTCCACTCCCATTTTATCTTTAACAATCATGCCAGTTTCCAGTGTACTGTGGCTGTGCCCATCGATGACGAGATTGAGACCTTCTAATTTCGGTATCAAAAGATCTGTGCGGATTGCTGACTCAGAGTCAATACCCAGATGACCCATCATGATGACAAAATCACAATCACTTAGCGCATTGATTTTTGTTTGAATAAATGCGGCAAATATATCGAGATCATCATCTTTTGGACCGGCATGGAAATCAAGTCCCACTGTATTATCCGGATGCGATTTGACCTTGGTCTCAGGGGTGTCAACTCCGAAGATCCCGATCTTCACGCCTGCCACGTCAAACTTTTTGCTGTTTTCAACAAAGAAAGGTACTCCTGCTTTGGTGATATTTGCCGCCATAATCGGGAAACTGGCGAGTGCTTCAAGTGCTTTCAACTGCACCATTCCGTAATTGAATTCATGGTTTCCACAGGTCATCGCGTCGACGCCTACTTCGTTCATGAGTTCAATGATGCTCTCCCCATTGGTAAGGGTCGCGAAGTTTGTTCCGTGCGATACATCGCCGGCATCGAAGACTAAAACACGACCAGGATTTGCAATCTCTTCTTCATCGATGATCGTCTTGTAACGCGCATACCCGATGATCGTACCCTTATCATCTGGGTCCGTTGGATCCGATCCTTCCGCCCTTCCGTGGATGTCATTGGTATGGAAAAT
>LFTF01000037.1:0-935 GCA_001512945.1 Clostridiales bacterium DTU023
CATTTATGTAGGTATCGATTTGATCTTGAGAATCCCACTTTTATTAAGCATGCCAGAAACACTTATTGAGAAAGCAGCACCGTAAGTCATGGTTGGGCAATATTCGGCGGAGAAATACTAATTCAATCGCGAAAGTCGCAAAAAAATAGACCAGCCATGTTCAAGCACGAATGCTTGCCATGGCTAGCCTTTTTATTAAAAACTATCGATTACTAAAGATTAGAAGAGACGAAATCCCAATTGACCAAATCCCAGAATTTTTCAATATAACTAGGTCGGCTATTTCTGTAATCAATATAATAGGCATGCTCCCATACATCGCACGTCAATAGTGGTTTCTTACCATCAGTCATAGGGGTCCCGGCATTACTAGTACTTGCTAGTTCTAGTTTTCCATTCTTGTCTTTAACTAACCAAGCCCAGCCTGAACCAAATGTTGTGGCCGCTGTCTTGCTAAATTGTTCTTTGAAATCGGCGAATGTCCCAAACTCTTCGTTGATCAACTCAGCCAATTTCCCAGTTGGTTCTCCACCAGCATCGGGGGCTAAGCAGTTCCAGTAAAAGGTATGGTTAAATACTTGCGCTGCATTATTAAATATGCCGCCACTGGACTTCATAATGATGTCCTCTAAAGACGAGTCCTCAAACTCTGTGCCGATAATAAGTTTATTCAAATTCGTTAAATAGGCTTGATGATGTTTTCCATAATGATACTCGAGTGTTTCGCGGGAAATGATTGGTTCTAGAGCATCCATGCTGAAAGGTAATGCTTGTAATTTGTGTTCCATCGTTGTTCCTCCTAATTCTTTCATCTATTAAAGTATAGTGTCGTTTCTCAATTAAACCTTGATTGAATCTGATTTGTATCGTTTGATACGAGGACAATTGGCCTTTTATCAATATGAAGAGTACAAATCAGAGTTGTGTGGTTTAAC
>LFTF01000037.1:1043-36400 GCA_001512945.1 Clostridiales bacterium DTU023
GAGGAGAAGTGAAATCATGTCTATGAGAATTGGCTATGCATGTCTTACAGTAGGGGTGCCGAACACTCAGTTACGAACCTGCATACTTAAAAACGCCAACGAAATGGTGTTACAAGGGTTGACACAATCTAATCTAACAGCACTGGATCATATGCTCGATTACAATATAAAAAACGAGATCCAACTTCTACGCATCAGTTCTGACATTGTTCCGTTCGCCTCTCATCCAGAGGTGGAATTCGCGTGGCAAGAATTATTTCATGAGCAGCTGGCGTCATTGGGAGAAAAGGCACGCAATGCCGGGATGCGCCTTTCGATGCATCCCGGTCAATACACCGTGCTCAATTCTCTTACTGATGATGTGGTCAAGCGGGCAGTTATGGACCTCACGTATCATTGCCGTTTTCTTGATGCGCTGGGTATGGGATCGGAATGCAAGATCATTCTGCATGTGGGCGGTGCTTACGGAGATAAGAAAGCTGCCATTAAACGTTTTCAAGACAACTACGATCTCTTGGCCTCCTCTATTCGCCAACGCCTGGTCATTGAGAACGACGACAAAATTTACAGCATTGATGAGGTGCTTGAGATTGGACTCGACTGCGATATACCGGTCGTCTTTGACAATCTCCACAATGCGGTGTATCCAAGTGAACAACAAAAGCGAGAGAGTGAATGGATAGCCTTATCTAGTGAGACTTGGAAGGCAGATGACGGGCCACAGAAAATTCACTATTCTCAGCAAGCTGAAGGGAAAAGATCCGGTTCGCATTCCGATACGATATCCGTTCACGAGTTCGTGAATTTTGCGCCACAGCTTCCTGCCGCATGCGATGTGATGCTAGAAGTCAAAGACAAAAATATCTCGGCGGTCAAGTGCATATTGGCAACAGCTAAAATCGGCAAAATTGAAAAACTAGAAGAAGAATGGGCACGTTATAAATACGCTGTCCTTGAGCGGTCGCCACAAAATTACAAAGCGATAAGTTCGCTTTTGAAAGACAAAAGCTCTTATCCTGTTTTAGAGTTTTATGACCTTATTGAAAAATCGATTGGTACGATCTCAGAGCCTGGCAAGGCAAAAAACGCCGCGTTACACGTGTGGGGCTACTTCAAAGATATCGCAACGCAATCAGAAAAACGACGTTTTGAAAGCTTGCTGGAGCAATATCGAGAGGGCAGCGCGACGCTTCAAAGTCTCAAGCGCCATCTTTACAGATTGTCGGAAAAATACCGCCAAGATTATCTTTTGCAATCCCTCTATTTTTATGACGTATAAACTCACTTCCCATTTGAAATGAGATAAAATAAAACATCGTTCAATCCTTAACAGGCGAATTACAGCATTACTACTTGGATGACCCGAAATCACATATGCTAGTATTAGATTGAACTTACGTTTGTTTTAAGCCAACAGATATTTCTGTTGTTGGAGGATAAAAATGATGGATAATCAAAATTTTATAAATACCCTTACCGATTGGATTAGTAAAGCACAGGATATCGTATTTTTTGGAGGCGCAGGCGTGTCTACCGAGTCGGGTGTGCCTGATTTTCGCAGTCCGTCAGGAATTTACGCACAGATGGGTGGCGCGGAAGAATATCTTACGTTGGGATTCATGAATCAATACCCTGAGAAGTTTTACGAATTTTATCGAGAATATTTCATGAAATCTGGGATAGAGCCAAATCCCGCTCATTATAAACTGGCTGAAATGGAGAGCAAGAACAAACTCACTGCGGTTGTGACCCAGAACGTTGATGGCCTTCACCAGAAGGCGGGGAGCCGGCGTGTTCTTGAAGTACACGGAAACGGAACAAAGTTTTACTGTCAGCGTTGCGGGACACACTATTCGTTCGATGATGTCGTGGCGACCCAGGGTCCTTTTTACTGTCTGAAAAATGATTGTGGTGGGCTGGTACGCCCTGATATCGTGATGTATGGTGAATCTCTTGGTAATAAGGTGCTCAACCAATCCATTGACGCAATCGCAAAAGCCGACCTTGTAATCGTTGGCGGCTCCTCAATGACTGTATATCCCGCCGCCGGTCTGATCCACTACAGAAAGCCTGCCTCTAAGCTTGTCCTTGTCAATCTTGACCCAACTCCTTATGACGGCGTTTGCGATCTCGTGGCACACGGACCAATCGGAGAATTGTTTGATCGCCTAGAGATCGCTTCCGAGTAACAGGGGGCTGTTCATTTGTCATTGATAACTCGACCTCTTTTTGTTAGCATAAACTAACTTCAATTTGCGGACTGTAGTGTATCTCCGCTAAACTTGAATCCAATGAGTCCATTCAGGACCAATAGGGAGGAAACACTAATTGGACGGCAGTAGCTGTACCGGCCCTCTGTGGAGGGCCCTTCTAGAAAAGCAAACAATCGTAGGAACTTCTCGCGGTTCGCTTGCGTTCGATTTAATTCTAATATTTTTTCTCATTTTGATAAACGGTTTCTTTGCGGCCGCAGAGATGGCTGTTGTTACCCAAAACGACAATAAGATTCGCCGGATGGCCCAAACAGGTCACATCAAGGCGCAAAGACTCTTGCGTTTCGTCGACGATAAGAGCCGTTTTTTGTCGACCATTCAAGTCGCGATCACGCTGGCGGGGTTCCTGTCGAGTGCCTTCGCAGCTGACAAACTGGCGGGGCGACTTTATCTTGTGGTCGACCCTTTATTGGAGAGACCTTCTCTGCGAACACTTTTTGTCATCCTGTTAACGATCGTGTTATCGTATTTTATGCTTGTCCTGGGAGAGCTGGTGCCGAAGCGGTTAGCCATGCGAAGACCAGAGGCGTTTGCTCTGTCCATTGCGGCAGTCCTCAGAGTGTTCGATATTGTGTTCCGTCCCTTTACGCGCCTGCTTGAATTATCGAGCAATGGCATCATACGTCTTCTGGGGATAGATCCCCAAGAGACGAATCAGCGTGTAACCGAAGAAGAGATACGGATTATGGTGGAAGCGGGAGCCGGATGCGGTGATCTTCAAGAAGAAGAGGCAACCCTGATCAATAATATTTTCGCCTTTGACGATAAATATGTTTCGGAGATAATGACGCCACGCGTCAATGTAACGGCTGTTCCGCTTGATTCAACTTATCCTGAAGCCGTTGAGATCGTCTCCAATGCCTGTTATTCGCGATTCCCTGTTTATGACGATCATATCGATGATATCGTCGGAGTACTGACAGTCAAAGATCTTCTCAGAGCAGAGAATACGCCGAGCGATGAGCGGTTTACCCTCAAGAAGATATTGAGACCCACTTATTTTGTACCAGAGGGGAAAAAGATCGACGTTCTGTTTAACGAGATGAAGCGGCAACACATCACAATGGCTGTGGTAGTTGATGAGTATGGCGGTACGGAAGGAATCGTTACGCTAGAAGATTTGCTCGAAGAGATCGTCGGTGAAATTGAAGATGAAGATGATGCGCCGGTAACCAGTGTAACGGTCAACACGGATGGTTCGTATGTGTTTAGTGGTTTATTAACCCCTGCCGAAGCCGGTCGCTATGTTCCAGAGCTCGACGCGCTAAAAGAAGATGATGATTTCGACACAATCGCTGGGTTTATTCTTTCGCTACTGGGTTATATTCCCGAACGCAATGATAACCCAGAGGTCATGTACGGCAATTTAAAATTTACAGTTCTTGAGATGGATGACAGACGGATCTCACGCATTAAGCTGGAAGTCACGTCACCGGATCAGGAAGATCAAGCACAAGCCAAAAATGGTTTTGAGATAGGTGGACCGGAAGACTCCCGGCTCATTTGAGGATTCACATGAAAAAAAAGGATTTTGATGTACGGCAGACTGCCGTCTCGCTTTTAAGTGGCGAGGAGGCCACCATTACTTCTGTCGAAGAGGTGGAACGTTTGCTTGGCTCTGACATTAAGGCAGGATTGACAGACCAAGAAGCTAAGCAAAGACTTGAAATACATGGGCGCAATGAGCTGGAAGGGGAGAAGAGCTCTCCGTTTATCCTCAAGTTGTTTGATCAATTCAAAGATTTTCTCATTTTAATCCTGATCGGAGCAGCTATTATCTCTGCCATCCTGGGAGAGTCAATCGACGCCATTATCATATTGGCAGTAGTTGTGATCAACGCTATCCTTGGCGCGGTGCAGGAAAATCAGGCGGAAAAAGCGCTGGCAGCTCTTAAGAAAATGTCAGCACCTTACGCGCGCGTTATTCGAGCAGGCACTACACACGAACTGCCCGCGACAGAACTTGTGCCCGGAGATCTCGTTGAGTTGTCAGCGGGAGATATTGTGCCTGCTGACATACGACTCTTCGATAGTAGCAACCTCAGAGCCAACGAATCTGCATTGACGGGTGAGTCACTTCCCGTTTCAAAAGACGCAAAAGCGATTTATAACGAGGTGCCTGGCATTGGCGACCGCACTAATATGGTATTCAGCGGCATGGAGATTGCATATGGGCGAGGCAATGGATTGGTTGTTTCGACTGCGGCGGCGACCGAGATTGGTAAAATCGCCGATCGCCTTAAGAGCATTGAAGCAGAGTTGACACCGCTTCAGGTCAACCTTAACAAACTGGGGAAAATCCTGGGAATTCTCTTTCTTTTTATTAGCGCTATCGTTTTTGGAGTGGGTCTGCTTCAGGGTGGTCAACCGCTCGCGCTCTTTATGACGGCGATCAGTCTCGCTGTAGCCGCAATCCCGGAAGGGCTTCCGGCCGTTGTCACAATTATACTCGCCCTCGGCATGAACCGTATGGCAAAAGAGAATGCAATCGTCAAGCGGCTTCTCGCGGTTGAGACACTGGGAAGTGTAGACACCATCTGTACCGATAAAACCGGTACTTTGACACAAAATGAAATGACCGTGACTCGCCTTTATGCCGGTGGTCAAACCTACCAGGTCACAGGGGTCGGTTATTCAAAAAATGGCAAAATTTTCCGTGACAATGGGGAGAATGCGGATAAAGAGGTTGTCGATGCAGATTCATTAACTGTGATGGACCGTTTGCTCCAGATTGGAGCACTTTGCAATGATGCGGTTCTCACTCAAACAGATGGTGTTGCTTCCATAATAGGTGATCCGACAGAAGGCGCGATGTTGACTGTTGTCGAGAAGGGTGGATTATCTGTTAGCGAGCTGCGCGAAGAGAGTCCTATCATTTGGGAGCTTCCGTTTGATTCTGAAAGAAAGATGATGTCGGTCGGTTGCAAGTTGGAACAACAGCGCTCGTACTCCCTCACAAAGGGAGCTCCCGATAACGTGATTTTCCGTTGCGATTATGAGATGACGACTGATGGCGTCGTTGTGCTTACTGATCAAAGACGCGAAGCGATTCTGAGTCAGAATTCTGCCTACGCGCGCAAAGCGCTGCGTGTGCTCGCGTTCGCATACAAGGAGCACGCGGATGAACGCTTTGAAGGCGCAGAGCAGGGAATGGTTTTTGTCGGCTTTATGGGGATGATTGATCCTCCAAGGCCAGAAGTCAGAGACGCGATTGACGTGTGTCACAATGCGGGTATTTCTGTGGTCATGATTACGGGAGATCACCAGGAAACTGCGGCGGCCATTGCCAATGATCTCAAGCTGCGATCACCTGAAGATGGAATAATTTCTGGCCACCTGCTGGAAAAGATGTCAGATGATGAGTTACTTGAAGCTTCCCGCTCGACTTCGGTCTATGCGCGAGTTTCTCCGGAACATAAAGTCAGAATTGTCGAAGCGCTGAAGCGGTTGGGAAGAATTGTCTCCATGACGGGCGATGGAGTTAATGACGCACCTGCGTTAAAACGTGCCGACATCGGCGTTGCTATGGGAATCACCGGAACGGAAGTTGCCAAAGGCGCAGCTGACGTGATTCTCACGGACGATAACTTTGGAACGATTGTCAGCGCGGTTGAAGAGGGGAGAGTAATCTACTCTAATATTCGGAAGGTCGTTAGCTTTCTTTTGTCTTGCAATGTAGGAGAAATCCTCGTTATCTTTATTACGAGCATGATATTTGGCCCGGCGTATTCGCCATTGATTCCGGTTCAACTCCTCTGGCTCAATCTAGTGACTGACAGCTTCCCTGCCCTTGCTCTGGGTCGTGAACGGGCTGAAGAAGGTATTATGCTGCGACAACCTCGCAAGAAAGGGGACAGAATCCTTGACCGTCCCATGATGTGGTCAATTGCTTCTCAGGCGGTTGCCCTCTTCATTGCTGTATTTGTTGCCTTTAACATCGGACGTTTCTTTTATCCTGATCTGCTTGTTGTTAACGGCCTCACTTCTCACGGAGTTACAGTATCAACGTTTACCATGATGCCTCAGGCACAGACGATTCCCTCGTGGGGAGCTCACACGTACGCTTTCGTTGCTTTGATTCTCTCTGAGATCCTACGTGTGTTTTCAAGCAGATCTGAGTATTTGTCAGTCTTCAAGTTAGGATTCTTTTCGAATAAATCTCTGAACAGAGCAGTGTTGCTTTCAGTAGCCTTAACGCTCGTCGTAGTTTATGTTCCTTTTATTGATCAGTATTTTAAAACGATCCCGCTAAACTTACGCGACTGGGGGGTTATTCTTGTTCTGATCTTGATTCCGTTCCTTGCGGGAGAATTGTTCAAGCGTATTTATTACGCGAAGTTACGCAAAGCACAGCGAGAACTATAGTTACGATCGTTTTTAAATTTGTATTGAGTGCTTGACGCCACCGGGAAGAACGCTTATAATCACTCACGGACAAGTAGAAGTTCCGCTTCTCACCTCCAGCTCACGCAAAGAGGTCCGCAAAATCCGATCCAGGTAGGCGGTTTTGTTTAGCGGAACAAAACCGCTTTTTTGTTGCCCGTAGAGGAGGTAGGATATCAGACAATCAAACAGGGGCCACATGATCAATGAGGATATTCGTTATCCCCAGGTTCGATTAGTGGATCAAGAAGGTACTATGGTAGGCGTTGTTCCTATTGATGAGGCACAGCGCAGGGCGTATGACGCAGAACTCGATCTTGTGCTTATTTCAGCTTCAGCAGATAATCCTGTGTGTAAGATTATGGATTATGGGAAATTCATATTTGAACAGGAAAAAAAGAAGCGCGAAGCCAGAAAGAACCAAAAAATCGTCAATGTCAAAGAAGTTCAACTCAAGCTGACGACAGAAGAACACGATCTAGACTTCAAGGTTAGAAACGCGAGACGTTTTCTTGAAGCGGGTGACCGAGTTAAGGTAGTAATCCGCTTCCGAGGCAGAGAGATGGCGCACACGGATCAAGGTTACGATGTCATGGGAGATTTCGCGGAAGCTGTCGCGGATATCGGCACGGTCGACCGTGCGGCTAGGGCTGAAGGCCGCAATATGATTATGTTTTTAGCGCCTTTAAAAGATTAACGTGGCGGGCATAGCCCCCAATAACGATATACAAATAATCAAAGAACCTGAAGGGAGGGCATCTTATGCCTAAACAGAAAACACATAGCTCGTCTAAGAAACGATACAAAAAGACCGCAACAGGTAAGTTCGTTCGGTCACAAGCTTTTAAGAGCCATATTTTGACCAAAAAATCACCGAAGAGAATACGTAAACTACGCAAGTCTACTCTGGTATCGTCGGCAGACGAGAAACGTTTGCGTCGGCTTCTGCCCTATAAATAATACGGTGAATCAAGGAAAAAGGGGAGGATAGTTCATATGTCAAGAGTTAAAAGAGGCTCAGTTTTGCGCCGGCGTCACAAGAGGGTCTTAAAACAAGCCAAAGGTTATTTTGGAAGAAAAGGCACTCAATATCGTGTGGCCAATCAAGCTGTCATGAAATCAGGCCAATATGCATACGTTGATCGCAAGAGGAAGAAACGGGATTTCCGTCGTCTTTGGATCGCTCGAATCAATGCGGCCGCGCGGATAAATGGAATGAGTTACAGTCGCTTTATGAACGGTTTGAATGTGGCAGGTATCGGACTTGACAGGAAAGCACTTGCTGACCTGGCTGTCAACGATAAGCGCGGTTTTGCAGAGCTTGTCACCATTTCTAAAAGTGCGTTGGCAGCATCATAAAGAACGGGTATCCAATACGAAATAGGACTAAGGCGGAGGAATCCGCCTTTCTCATGCATTTGATTGAACGTGCACAGCTAAATTGCAATGAGTACTGAGTATTGGTAAATAACAAAGAAATGTTCGGGAGCAACCTATGAAAACCGTTGAGTCAAAGGATAATCCACTCTTCAAAAAACTCATTGCGTGCAGGTCTCCGCATCTTTCAAAGAGAAATCGCTTGATCAAGGTGGAGGGATTGCGTCATGTAGCCGATCTGTTCGCGAGCGGCGTTATGCCGGATGATATCTTTATCTCGAACGATGTGAGGGGCAACAATGTGCTCAAACAGTTGCTTGATAGTGTCAATGAAAACGTAACAGGTTTTCTCCAAGAACGAGTGGTGATGCTTCCTGACTATCTTTTCGTACGCGCCTCAGAGCTCAAGACACCGCAAGGCATCATGGCGCTGGTTAAGCTGCCTGTTGTGTCACTTGCTGGCCTTTTAAATTCCTGTAATTCTGAGTCTAAAACGATCCGCTTGCTGTTTCTTGAGGATGTTCAGGATCCTGGTAACGTGGGTACACTGATACGGACAGCAGATGCGTTTGCCTTTGACGGGGTTATTCTGAGCCAGACAACTGCCTCTCTTTGCAATCCAAAAACAATTTCCGCATCGATGGGCTCGCTATTTCATTTACCGGTCATCGAAACCGACAGTACGGTGGAAGACGATATTGTATTGCTTAAAAATCACGACTTTACCATCATCGGCTCTGCGTTGCAGGGAGGGAGACCGGTACAAGAGTTACCTCCAGAGTCGCGGATTGTTCTTATACTTGGCAATGAGGGCAAAGGGTTATCGGAGGCAGCGCTTGCGAGCGTTGATGACCTTATACGAATTCCTATGCCGGGCAACGCTGAATCGCTCAACGTCGCTGCAGCAGGTGCGGTTATGATGTGGGAACTGGTCAAACAGATACCTGGCATATTGTGATTTAATATTATAATGATTTGAATGCAAGCCCAATTATCATCGAAATTGATACACAAGGCACAGTCTGGTATGCAGACTGTGTTTATGTTACAATAATTGGTGGATCATTCCCTTTCATCGTTTGTTGGCTGAGTCCGGCCCTGACGCTGATTCGGGAGTATAGGAGGATATATGGACAAAGAAACGAAACAGACCATCATTGACGCGTATGCTACGCACCCGAGTGACACAGGATCCCCCGAGGTGCAAGTCGCGCTATTGACGTGGAGAATCAAACATCTTACAGAACATTTAAAGGTTCATAAAGAGGATTTTCACTCACGTCGCGGACTGTTGAAGCTCGTCGGACATAGACGTGCGCTGCTCGATTATCTGATTACTATCGATATCGATCGCTATCGTACTCTTGTTGCCCGCCTGGGCCTCAGACGTTAAAGAAGACAACCTTGGCGGCGAGTTCTAATAGCTCGCCGCCATATGTGTTGCCAGATGAGATTGCGGTACTGGGACGTAGATTGCGCCCCTCTTCACGATAGAAGAGATGCGGACTCTACTCTCTAATGCCTTAAATCTCACTAGTGAACAATTAAATTGATCGCGCCCGTTGCCGGTATTCGGCACGTCATTTCGCTGACCCGAACTGATGGGCATTGACGTTCAGGCGCGGAACGCTATGTGTTAGTGAGAGGAAAAATAAATGCAAAAACACAAATATGAAATGCAGCTTACGGGCAGACCGTTAACGCTGGAAGTAGGCGAACTGGGTCAGTTCGCGAACGGATCGGTATTAGTCCGATTTGGAGATACAGTTGTCCTGACAACGGTAACAGCTTCAAACGAACCAAGGGAGGGGATAGACTATTTCCCTCTTTCCGTCGATTATGAAGAAAAAATGTATAGCGTAGGTAGAATCCCAGGTGGATTTCTCAAGCGCGAAGGTCGTCCCACTGAATACGCTGTCCTGACAGCGCGTTCGATTGACCGGACGATCCGACCACTATTCCCGGATGATCTCCGAAACGATGTAGTGGTCAATAACTTGATCCTTTCTGTTGATCATGACAATTCGCCTCAGGTTGCCGCGTTAATCGGCACCTCGGCGGCTCTTTCGATCTCGGATATTCCGTGGAACGGTCCGGTCGTTGGCGTTCAGGTTGGTATCGTCGATGGTGACATCGTCCTTAATCCCAATCTCGAGCAGTCACAAAAGTCGGATCTCGATCTCTTCCTTTCTGGCACAATTGACAAGATCAATATGATCGAAGCTGGTGCCAATGAAGTCAGTGAAGAACTGATGATGGAAGCGATTGAAGAGGGACACAAGGTCATCGCCGAGTTGTGTGAGTTGATCAACCGTATGAGAAGCGAGATAGGCAAAGAATACTTTGAGTATGAGTCGCAAAGCGTACCGGAAGAACTCTTGCGCAGTGTGTGTGACGAATATCGTGAGCGCATGCGTGAAGCAGTTCTTTCAGTCGACAAAAGGGTACGTGACTGTGCTGTATCGGCTTTGAGTAAAGATATACGCACGTTTATAGAGACGGAATTCGAAGACAGTGTCAGCTACACGGCTACAGTGATCGATGAATTGCAAAAGCGTGTTGTGCGCGATTATCTTCTCAATGAAGAGAGGCGAGTCGACGGGCGTGACCTCAACGAGATCCGACCACTGACAGCCAAAATCGATCTACTGCCTCGAGTCCATGGTTCCTCACTATTTTCACGCGGGCAGACACAGGTAATGACGATTTGCACCTTAGGTACAGTTGGTGATGCACAGCGTCTCGACAGTATTGAATCTCAAGAAAGCAAACGTTATATGCACCAATATAACTTCCCGGCTTACAGCGTCGGTGAAGCTCGTCCGAACCGTGGAGCCGGTCGTCGCGAAATTGGGCACGGCGCTCTGGCGGAACGCGCCCTTCTCCCGGTCCTGCCGGGGATTGACGAGTTCCCCTATGCAATTCGTTGCGTTTCCGAAGTAATCATGTCGAATGGATCTACCTCACAAGCATCTGTCTGCTCCAGTTCACTGGCGTTGATGGCCGCAGGTGTGCCAATCAGCAAACCGGTCGCTGGTATATCTTCAGGTCTTATGATTGATCCGGAAGATACAAGCCGCTATCTCGTGTTCATGGACATTCAGGGTATTGAAGACTTCTTTGGTGACATGGACTTTAAGGTTGCCGGCACTCGTGACGGAATTACGGCGATCCAGGTTGACATTAAGGTAGATGGTTTGACGCTTGACATCATTCGTGACGCTTTCGCTTTAACACGCGAAGGTAGACTCCAAATTCTTGATGATGTGATGGCGCCTTGTATCGCTGAGCCGCGCTCTGAGCTTTCGCCCTTTGCGCCTAAGATCGATCAAGTTGACATTCCATCCGATAAAATCCGTGAGGTCATCGGAGCAGGCGGTAAAGTTATCCGTCGGATCGTCGAACTCTCTGGGGCGCAGATTGACGTCGAAGAAGACGGATCTGTCGGTCATGTTTATGTTTCGTCAACTGATCCCGACGCAAGAAAGAAAGCAGTGGATATTATCCATGCGATCGTCTTTGATCCCGAACCCGGAACTTCCTTTGAAGGCACCGTTACGCGATTGATGACATTTGGAGCTTTTGTTGAGATAGCTCCAGGTAAAGAAGGTTTAGTCCACATCTCGAAGATGGCATGGCATCGCGTTGGTAGCGTTGAAGATGTCGTGAAGGTTGGAGATGTGGTCAAGGTTCATGTATCAGAAATCGATGATCAAGGCCGCCTGAATCTGGCAATGCGCGATCCAGCGGATAAACCAGAAGGTTATGTGGAAGAAAGCCGCGAGCGTTCGAGCGGACGGAGCGACAGACGCTCATCCGGATCGAGCGGTGGCAGGAGTTTCCGAAGCAATGACCGAGGCGGACGCGATGGTGAGCGTTCTGATTCATACCGGGGACGCGAACGCCGTGATAGCACTCCGCGCTCCGACTCTTACCGAGGACGCGAACGCACTGAAAGTGCGCCGCGCTCTGATTCGAACCGTGGACGCGAACGCACTGAAAGTGCGCCGCGCTCCGACTCATACCGAAGACGCGAACGCACTAATGATGCACCGCGATCTGACTCGTATCGCGGACGCGAACGTACCGAAGGTGCGCAACGCGGCGAGCAAAGTGAACGTCGTGATAACGATGATCGCGGAGAACGTAAAGGCGAACCCAGAAACGAACGCCGTTTCTAAAGTAGTTTAATGGACACGGCTTTCGCTTCGTTGTTATGTTGAATGCCATCTTGGTGTCACTGGAAAGTGTCGCCGAATCAGGAGAGTAACTCAATAGAAGATTACGGTCTCCAAAAAGGAAAAATGCAATGGAAAATATGAATGAAAATACCTTTAATCCCCAACCAGGCGATGTCTACGACGGCACCGTCAAAAGAATAATGACTTATGGGGCCTTCGTTGAAGTAGCCCCGGGTAAAGAAGGTCTGGTACACATCTCGAAGATGGCATGGCATCGTATTGGCAGTGTCGAAGATGTCGTCAAAGAAGGCGATGTCGTCAAGGTTTATCTCGAAGGTATCGATGATCTTGGTCGTCTAAATCTGGCAATCCGCAATCCAGCAGACAAACCAGAAGATTATGTTGAAGAACGTCGCGAGCGCTCAAGCGGAAGGGGCGACAGGCGTCAATCCGGATCGGGCGGTGGAAGAGATTTCCGCAGCGATGATCGGGGCCGACGCGGTGGGCGCTCTGATTTATCAGGATTTAAGGCAGAACCTGGTACAGCGTTTGACGGAACCGTCAAACGATTGATGACATTCGGAGCCTTTGTTGAGGTTGAGCCGGGCGTAGAAGGCCTGGTCCATATCTCTAAGATGGCTTGGCACCGCGTTGGCAGCGTCGAAGATGTTGTCCAAGTCGGTGATGTTGTCAAGGTTTACGTCACAGAGATCGATGACCTAGGTCGTCTCAATCTGTCGATGCGCAATCCTGCTGATAAGCCTGAAGGTTTTGTTGAAGAAAGCCGTGGACGTTCGGGTGAGAGACGCTCATCTGGTGGTTCAGGCGGCGGCAGAAACTTCCGCAACGACGACCGTGGCGGACGCGGTGGCTCATACGGCGGAGGACGCGATCGCCGGTAATGGCGCGCTCTGACGCATAAAGCAATGGTGATTGTGCAAACGAACACTGTTGCTAAAATGCTTTGATTGACACGGCTTTCGTATCTTTGATATGATGAACGCCGTCCGGTGGCGCTGAAAAGCGCCACCGAAATAGGGGAGTGGCTCAATGGCAGAGCAACGGTCTCCAAAACCGTAGGTTGCAGGTTCGAGTCCTGTCTCCCCTGCCAAAGGGAGCCCCAGCGTATATATGGCTGGGGTTTCTAAAAAATTCGGGGTGTAGCTCAGGTGGCTAGAGTGCTTGCTTGGGGTGCAAGAGGTCGCAAGTTCAAGTCTTGTCACTCCGACCAATGTGAAGGCTCTGAGATAGTGATATCTCAGGGCTTTTTCATTTTACGGCGCTACAAGTCTATTGCCGCTATGCCTGCGGTTGTAACAGATTATTTCATCGTATTGTTTGGTGTGCTCATGTATAATAAACGTATGATTGATAACAACAATGAAAATCAACCGCTAACCGATGTCATTATCTACACGGATGGAGCTTGTTCAGGCAATCCGGGACCCGGCGGATGGGCGGCGATTATCAGTGTAAAAGACATTGAAAAAGAGATCTCCGGATTTAATCCTGACACGACCAATAACCGTATGGAAATGTCCGCGGCGCTTTTTGCATTGCAGACATTGAACCGTTCATGCCGAGTTGACCTATACAGTGACAGCGCATACCTTGTCTCTGCCTTCAATGAGAAGTGGCTTGAGAACTGGCAGAAACGTGGATGGAAAAATGCCGCAAAAATGCCTGTCGCTAACAAAGATTTGTGGGTTGCTCTCCTGGAAGAGCATGGTCGCCACGATATCACGTGGCATAAAGTCAAAGGTCATTCAGACAATGAATACAACAACCGTTGTGATAAAATGGCCGTCAATGAAATTCTCAAGAATACATAACACCGATAATTAACAAGTTTAAACGATTAGTAGGACGGGAAATATGAGTCAAAGATCAGAAGGCAGGCAGGACAAGCCACAATCGAAGATTCCTGACCAGACACCTTCTGTTCGTTCGTTTGAAATCAAACGCGCGGACAGTAAAGAGCTGGTGGGAGAGGATTATTTTCAGGAGAAAATCCTTCATGTAGATCCAAGGTTTATCGGACGGATATTTTCGGTCGAAGTTCAGAAAGTCCGCTTGCCTGACGGACGAGAGACGACACGTGAGATTGTTCGCCATCCTGGTGGGGCCTGCGTGGTTGCGCTTGATGCAGATGATACCGTCTATCTTGTCCACCAGTACCGTGTTGGAACGGGAGGTCCGTTGCGCGAAGTCCCGGCCGGCAAACTGGAACCACCGGAAGACGCGTTGAGTTGTGCCCGCAGAGAGCTGGCTGAGGAGACAGGGATTGTAGCTGATCGCTGGGACTTATTAACTCGTTTTAATCCTTCCCCTGGTTATACGGATGAGATCATAAGTATTTACCTTGCACGAGGATTATCTCAAGGATATGCGCAACCTGATGAAGGGGAGTTCATTTCCTGTGAACGTATTTTATTGTACGATGCACTTGAAGAAGTGAGACAAGGCACGCTCACAGATGGTAAGACATGTCTCGGCATCTTGCTGACGGCCGACCTGATCGGCTATACACGGTTATAGTGTCGTATGTCTGCTATTGAAAATAAATCGAACGGTAAACCGATGAATCGCCAGCAACGCGATCTTCTTGGAACGTTATTCCTTGCCCTCGGCTTATTGTTGGCATTTGCTCTCTATGCACCTGTAACGTGGACAGGGTGGCTGGGCCGTAACCTCTCTACTGTTAGCACTGGGTTATTCGGATCACTTGCCTATGTCATGCCGGTTGCGTTACTTGCATTCTCATTAATGTTTTTTATTCGAAGAGAGATTCCCGTTTTGTCGAAAAAAATTGGTGCTCTGTTTTTACTTTACTTGATCGCAGATTCATTGCTTTCGTTATTTACCTTGCCTTATAAAACAATGCTTGAAGTCATGACACCGATTCCCGAAAAAGGTTGGGCCGGTTTTCATATTATTCGGGAACTGTGGCGGTTTGGCCGTTTTCCCGAGATGATCGGTTCTGGCAACAAACTGAGTGGGGGATTGGCCGGCGGTATTATCGCACATCCACTTGAACGCGTGGCAGGTCTTACGGGAGCGCTTATACTTCTTTTCGCTGTTCTTCTAACCGTTCTTGTGTTTGCGTTTGATCTTTCACCTTCCAGGATACTGAAGCGCGCGGAGCACCTTGTCGCGGATCCGCTGGAGCCGGACAAGGAAGACGATCATACCGAGATGATCGAGAATGAACCCCCGGGTATATTTTCACGTATATTTGGGAAAAAGCAAAAGTATCCAGACGAAATTTCTGTCGGAGAATCGGACAGTTCAGTCGAATTGCCAGGTGAGTCCGCACCCGATGTCACAGGAATAGGTCCTTTGGGCTGGGACTCTTTATACACAAACAAGATGAATGGAGCTTCGGAACACGATAGAGAGAACTCATCGTTTGCAAAACCGCCCCCGGGATACCGGCCGATAGAAAAAACCTCCGGAACCTGCAAACCATTGCAGGGCACACCGTATCTATTTTCCCCACCAAGAGGTGGAATGACTGAAGATCATACAACACCAGAGTCACAAGACGGTTATTTGCCTTCGGGAGGATTACGGACTCCGGCAGTTGAGTTTGGGCTCACAGTTGACCGCGAGGATGATAATTTAAACAAGCCGGTAACAAAACAACGCAAACCGGTCAGAACATACAAACCTGAACAGATGAGCATGCTGGCAAGATACCAGCCGCCGCCGCTTACTTTGCTAAAAGAAGATAGTGGCATGACGAAAACGCCACAGGAAATGCGAGAGATACGCGAGCTGGGCAGAAAACTTGAGGAAACTTTAGACAATTTTGGTATTGATGCGAAAATCGTAAATTATACGACAGGTCCTACCATTACACGATTTGAACTTTCTCCCGGCCCTGGTATCAAAGTCAGTCGGATCGTCAACCTTGCGGACGACATTGCACTTAGTTTAGCGGCGATGGGTGTGCGTATAGAGGCCCCTATACCCGGGAAAGCCGCGATCGGCATAGAGATACCAAATAGGAAAATGCGTCCTGTATTATTGCGCAGTCTTTTACAATCCAAAGAGTTCAAGCAGGAAAAAGGCCCTCTTGTCGCGGCACTTGGCCGGGATGTGGGCGGCGAAGCGATCCTGTGTGATTTGAGTAAAATGCCTCATCTGCTGATTGCCGGCGCTACCGGATCTGGGAAATCGGTTTGTATCAACTCAATTCTGATCAGTATTCTTTACCGGTCTTCACCAGAAGAAGTCCGTATGCTGATGATTGATCCCAAAATAGTTGAACTCAATGTTTACAACGGAATTCCACATCTGTTGCAACCAGTTGTCACAAATCCAGAAAAAGCATATGGCGTGCTGAACTATGCGATCGCCGAGATGGAGAGGCGCTACCGTCTCTTCGCCGATAGGAGAGTACGCGACATTACCTCATACAACAACGCTGTCAGAAAATTGAAAAACCCAGATGAAAACGAAGGTCCGATCCCGAATATTTTGATTGTGATTGACGAACTTGCGGATCTTATGGCAATTACGCAGCACCAGGTTGAAAATGCCATCTCACGACTAATGGCTAAGGCGCGTGCCGTCGGTATCCATGTGATTATTGCCACACAGCGCCCATCAGTTGACGTCATCACGGGTGTCATCAAGGCTAATATACCTTCGCGCATTGCATTCGCTGTAGCTTCTCAAGTCGATTCACGCACAATCATTGATTCGGGTGGCGCAGAAAAACTTTTAGGTAGAGGAGATATGCTCTATTATCCGCTCGGCTCTATCAAAGCGATCCGCGGACAAGGTTCTTTCGTGACCAACAGCGAGGTTGAGCGTGTTTTATCGTTTATTAAGAGTTATTACCCTGAAAATTACGATGACAAAGTAGCGGCTGCAATCGAGAATCCAGATGGAGATGACAAGGCAGGCGCTCGTGTTGAAAGCGGAGAAGACGAACTTCTGATGGAAGCGCTCCGCGTGATCATCGAATCAGAATACGCCGCTGTTTCGCTGTTACAACGCAAGCTATCGGTTGGTTATCCGAGAGCTGCGCGCATTGTAGACCGCTTGAGTGAGCTCGGATATGTCGGCCCCTTTGAAGGTAGCAAGCCACGCAAAGTACTTATCACACCCGATCAATACGAACGCCTTTGCTCAGACGGCGATGGCGAGGGGAGCGATGACAGCTTTGCGTGATTCATCTTATTATTTCAAAACAGCTGAAATCATTTCAGTTGGTACAGAACTATTGATTGGGCAGACTGTTGACACGAATGCCCATTTTCTATCGGGTCAACTCACAGAGCTGGGGATTTCGACTTATCGCCATACGGTCGTCGGTGATAATGAATCACGTCTTGAAAAGGCAATAAGGCTGGCATTGGAAGACAATGATCTCGTCATTACGACGGGAGGCCTGGGGCCAACCAGGGATGATTTGACGTCTGCAGTCGTCGCGCATATTGCCGGAGTTTCTCTTGTCAAGGACACAGCGGTTGATGATGAATTAAAAAGACGTTATTCTGACAAATCTCGTTTTGATTTTTCTTTTTATCCTACTATCCCGGAAGGCGCGACCGTTTTCATGAATGATAACGGGACTGCTCCCGGTTCACTCATTATCTTTTTACAAAGCGACCAGCGGAAAGCCATCCTGATGTTGCCAGGTCCGCCTGATGAGATGAAACCGATGTTTCTCAAGTACGTCACACAGGCAATGGAACCGTTCTGCCGCTACCGGTTCATCCACAGGTATGTACGCCTCACAGGTATCGGTGAATCAAGTGCTGAACGGCTTGTTCGGGATCTCATCGATCAACAGGACGATGTCACGATCGCGCCATACGCGTCACCGGGTGAAGTTGTTATCCGTGTCTCTCAGCGACTAGATCTCAATAGCGATGTTGACCTTACCGCTGCCGTCATCGAAATACTTTGCGACCGCTTGGGTGAGTATATCTTCGAGGTAGGTCCCAGGTCCCTCGAACAAGTGTTGTTCGATTTGTTGGAACAAAAACAAGCTACCTGCGCCTTCGCCGAGTCTTGCACGGCGGGGTTGGCTTCTGCGATACTTGCTTCTGTACCAGGCGTTTCAGGCGTTTTTATTGGCAGCATTATTAGTTACAGTAATCAAATGAAACACAAATTACTCGGCGTATCTCAAGAGATTCTCACTGTTGAGGGATCCGTCAGCGAATCATGTGCGCGGGCAATGGCTGCAGGATGCCGTGAAAAAACAGGAGCAGATTTTGCTTTATCCTTTACCGGAATTGCCGGCCCGTCCGGTGGCAGTGACGACCAACCAGTTGGTACTGTGTGGATCGCCTGTTCGGGAGATCAAAAAACAAAGGCGGTAGAATTTCATTTCAATGGGAACAGGGAGCGTATCAGGAAACTGGCCGTCTATGCGGGATTCAATCTTTTGAGAAGGAGTTTACTCGATCTATGAGAAAATCTCAGCGAGAAAAAGGGCAGCTCCTGACAGATCTGCAAGGAAGTGGCATGCGTGTTATGTCGTCCAGCCGCGCAACTGCACTCCTAATGTTCTCGCTTGCTACCGCTAAAATCACAGGGTTTGCCCGTGAAATTCTGATCGCGCCGACCTTCGGTTATGGTATCAATACAGACGCGTATTTCATTGGTTTTCAGATACCTGATCTATTTTACCAGCTACTAGTCGGCGGCACGTTCGCGGCTGCCGTGACCCCGGCCGTCTCCTCAGCGCTGGCACGTGATAAGGAAGGTAAACTGTGGCGCAGTCTGAGTACATTTATTAACGTATTCTTGATTGCCTTTCTGATCGCTATCGTGATTGGAGAAATATTCGCCGGGCCGCTTATCTGGAGCTACAATCCCAGCAAAGATCCCGAAACCATAGAGCGAGCGATCAGGGTTGCCCGGACATTATTTCCGCAGACTATTTTTCTGTTTCTTGCCGGCATGTGCGTCGGTGTTTTGAACGGCCACAAATTATTTCAACGTGCAGCCTTTACGAGCACACTCTACAATGTGGTCTGCATCGTCTTCATGCTGCGCTGGGGCAGTGAGTCGGCAAGCGCTCCGGCAAAAGTCGCTTTCGGCGTTGTTATCGCCGCGGCAGTCAATTTTTTATATCTCGCATTCATGGCGAGGAAGGTTATACATTACCGTCCTTTAATAGACACGAAAGATAGTGGCTATAAGCGTTTACTTCGACTTGCTGTCCCCACACTGATCTCCGGAACGGCCATCCAGCTCAATTTGATCATTCAGACAGGGTTCGCCAATCAATTCACAGGGGCTGTGACTTCGTTGCGTCACGCGCAGACGACATGGAAACTGCCCTACGGCATTTTCGCGCTGGCTGTCGCAAGTGTCATGTCTCCCAATCTGACTAGAGCCTATGCAAACCATCGTTTCGAAGATATGCGCCAAATTTTTACGGAATCACTCCGCCGCGCTCTTTACTATGTGACGCCTTTTGTTTTGATTTTCGCAGTCATGGCTGAAGAGACGGTTGAGGCTATCTTTCAATGGGGCGGCGCGATCCCTCAGGAAAATCTTATGATCGAAGCAACCCTTCTGCGTTTTTATTGTCCCGCGATATTTTTCCTTACTTTTTATGAAATTGTGAATCAGGCATTTTACGCGCGACACGTCACGCGTGTATCGCTTTTTACGGCGATCATCTCGCTGATACTCAATCCGATATTCTGTATCATTTTTACACGTACATTTAACATGGGAATTTATGGACTTCCCATCGCTTATGTGCTAAACAGCGTGATCAATATGCTAATGATCTCTATTCTGTACCGTGCGCACATTCGTGAAGCGCGACCGTATAGGATGTTGCCTTTCTATCTGAGGCTACTGCTCTGTTCAGCAACCACAGTGATCGTTATTTTGGGTTTAAACACATTGCCGCTAGATACGAACAATAAGGTTCTTCAATTGGTATTTTATGCTGTCAAAGCTTTGCTTGCTATGGTGACTTACTACTTAACCGGTCTCGCGATCAATTTCCGTGAATCACGAGATCTTCAGGGTATGGTTCGGCGTTTT
The DNA here is from genome assembly GCA_001512945.1 of Clostridiales bacterium DTU023. Lineage (GTDB taxonomy): Bacteria > Bacillota > Clostridia > Saccharofermentanales > DTU023 > UBA4923. The sequence continues at coordinate 21,286 of LFTF01000037.1, forward strand.
TTAAGACTGTCGCCGACAAGGATGTGACCTTGTTCGTTGTTTGACTGCGAGAAATGATCGGAAACGACGGATTGGGCCATAGATAGAGATTGACGATTGATCACAGAAACGATAAGATGGAATTAGATGAGAAGGAACAAAAGTTCTGAAAGCAAATATCATTAAACATGGGCTGAACAGATAACTAGGAGGTTGCTATGGCTAAAGGAGCCAAATCAAAACAAGACGTCAAACCGACACAAGATAAAGATCGACAGAAGGCATTAAAAGCGGCACTCGACCGTATAGAAAAAGATTTTGGAAAAGGCGCTGTCCTGACACTTGGTGACACGAGCGTTATGGATGTGGAGTCGATCCCGACAGGCGCGCTGGCGCTTGACGTAGCGCTCGGCATTGGCGGTTTACCGCGCGGCCGTGTCGTGGAGATCTATGGTCCGGAATCTTCAGGCAAGACAACGGTAGCACTCCATAGTATCGCCGAAGCCCAAAAATTGGGTGGTATTGCCGCATTTATTGACGCTGAGCATGCGCTTGATCCCGCATATGCAGCAAAACTCGGTGTTGACATCGATAATCTGATCGTGTCACAACCCGATTACGGCGAACAGGCTCTGGAAATCGCGGAAGCTCTTGCCCGTTCAGGCGCCGTTGATGTCATCGTCATAGATAGTGTATCTGCGCTTGTCCCACGTGCCGAGATTGACGGGGAGATGGGCGATGCGGTTGTAGGGTTGCAGGCACGCCTCATGTCACAGGCGCTCAGAAAGCTTGCAGCGGTCATAAATAAAAGCCGCACAATGGTTATATTTATCAATCAGCTTAGAGAAAAAATAGGCGTCATGTTTGGCAGTCCGGAGACCACGTCTGGTGGCCGCGCTCTTAAGTTCTATGCAAGTGTTCGACTTGACGTTCGCAGGATCGGCAAGATTGAACTGGGTGATCAGTTAATCGGTTCGCGCACACGTATTAAAGTCGTGAAAAACAAGGTAGCGCCTCCTTTCCATGAAGCAGAAGTAGATATTATTTACGGCAGAGGCATCTCTCAGACAGGATGTGTTCTCGATATGGGAGTTGACGCAGATATTATCAAGAAGAGCGGATCATGGTTTTCTTACAAAGATCAGCGGCTCGGTCAGGGACGTGATAACGTGCGTGTTTTCCTTGATGACGAGGAGAACAGAGAACTTTACGAAACCATTGAGCAGGAAGTTCGCTCCCATTATCTGTCTGATCTAAAAGGAAAAGACGGGGGATCAATCGATTCGGATGGTGATGTGGATGACATTCTGGATACAGATGTCGACGATATGCTCGGACTGGATCTGTGAGTATCACTTCCGAATTTGACAAGGCAAGACAAACAGCTGTAGCGTTCATCGGCATCGATCACTCTAAGTCATCGGGTCGCGTCAGGAACAAGCTTCTAACAAAAGGTGTGGATTCATCTATAGTTGATGAAGTGATTGAGTACCTGTGTGATATCGATTACATTAATGACCGGCGAGCAGCAAAAAGAATTGTCTCACGTTATAAGGGAAGGCGAATTCGATCAAAGCGAGCGATGGTTGCTGTTTTCATAAATAATGGAATCCCGTTCAAAGTGGCTGAATCCGTGGCGTCATCACTTGAGGACGACCGCGATACGGCGATCAGCTTGTGTCGATCGACTTATTCGATAATTTCAGAGGAATCGCGGCTCGATATAATGAAACTATTGCATCGCCGCGGTTACCCTGCCGATTTGTCTCGTGAAGTGATACGACAACTGTTGTCCCAAACAGAGGATTCATACGATAACTGATGAACCAGCCAACTTTTTATCTGCTCTCGCTTGGATGTCCTAAAAACGAGATCGATTCTGAATGCATGAGTTCCCTGTTGAAAGAAGAGGGGTTTATTTTCGAGCGCGATCCGCAGCTGGCAGATTTCCTCATCGTCAACACATGTGCATTTATTGAACCGGCTGTGGACGAAGCCATTGAAGCTATCCTAGAACTTGCGGCAGTGAAAGCAAAAAGGAACGGGGAGCCTGGTCTCATCGTAGCAGGTTGTCTTGCCCAGCGATATAAAGAAGAGATATTTCAGGAGTTTCCTGAAGTCGATGCCATGCTTGGTACAGGTGAATACGGCAATGTTGTGATTACATTGCAAAAGCTGTTGCATGGCGAAAATCTTCGCAACGATATTCCCGGGGCGCCCGGCGATGTGTCGTATCTTGATTGCTCGCGTATTCCCTCTGCACCGGGATCAACTTACTCGTATCTCAAAATAGCAGAGGGATGTTCCAATGCTTGTGCCTATTGCGCCATTCCTAAACTCAGGGGGCCACAAAGGTCAAGACAGCCGGATTCAATTGTTCGTGAAGCACGCCATCTGGCAAAACTCGGCGTAAGAGAGCTGATTCTTATCGCGCAGGATACAACGCGTTATGGTTTTGATCTACCTAACCGGCCATCACTCGCGTCACTTCTCAGACAAATCACAAGGCAAGTCCCCAACATTGAGCTAGTCCGCTGTTTGTACTTCTACGCTGATGCGCTGACCGATGAATTGATCGAGGAAATGTCAACAAATCCGAAGATAGCTCACTATGTTGATCTCCCCATCCAGCATGCTTCCAATGATGTCCTTGCCAGGATGCGCCGCCACGAAACCATTGAAATAATTGCCAAGAAGATAGATCAACTGCGGGACCGTATTCCGGGAGTCGTCTTGAGAACGACCGTTATGACAGGATTTCCCGGAGAAACAGAGGCTGATTTTAACGAACTGCTGCATTTTATCAAAAAAGTAAAATTCGACAGGCTGGGTTGTTTTGTATTTTCAGCAGAGGAGGGTACTGTCGCGGCTCTGCTTCCTGACAAGATAGATCCAGACACAGCCGCTCGCCGTCGTGATCTTATTATGGAAGCACAACACTCAATCGCGCTGGAAGCCAATAAAAAAAGGATTGGTGAGGTAACACCTGTTATCTTTGAAGGCATTGATGACCGTGGTATACTCTTTCAAGGGAGAAGCTACGGTGAAGCACCGGAAATTGATCCCATTATTTTAGTTGCCGCGACTAAACCTTACTTAACGGTTGGCAGTCGAACACTCGTACGGATTGTTGACGCAGGGCCTTACGAGTTGATAGGGGAGTCTTTAGATGAATATTGCCAATAAGTTGACATTGTCAAGAATTATACTGATTCCGTTTATTTTATTTTTTATGTTACCCATCCCATATTGTGAGACATGCCTATTTTCTCAGTTTATTGTTTCAGCGCCGGGCCGTGTCATTGCGTTTGTCATTTTTATTTTGGCGGCCATGACTGATATGCTTGATGGGATGTTGGCACGCAAACAGGGTCTTGTATCCAATTTAGGCATACTCCTTGACCCCATCGCAGACAAATTGCTTGTATTGTCTGTCTTTGTGGCATTTGTACAACTCCATCGTATCTCGACATTTGTAATCGTGTTGATCGCAGCGCGCGAGTTTATCGTGACGGGAATCAGGATGATTGCGATAGAAAATGGAATTGTTATAGCAGCGAGCTGGTTCGGAAAATTGAAGACGGTATTCCAGATCATCACGCTGTCAGCCCTGCTTTTTGAACCCATCATTGTGCAGTGGCTTGATCCAACTAATCCTTTCCTAGGTTATGGTTCACCGTGGACTATACCTGGGGATATTCTTGTGGGAATAACCCTGCTCCTGACAGTGCTTTCGGGACTTGATTATTGGCTGAAAAACAGAGAGCTTCTGTCAGGCGCATTGAAAGTTTAATAGACTTCGCGTAGAGTGCAGAACAGCTCACATTGATTTAAACTTCTAGGAGGATAAAATATGACCAAACAGGAAATTTTGAAAAGAATCCAGGTAATACTAGCAGAACAGCTGAGTATTGAAGAGGATTCGGTAACGATGACATCTAACATTACAGAGGATTTAAACGCTGACTCGCTTGATATTGTAGAGCTCGTTATGTCGTTAGAATCTGAGTTTGATATGGCGATTGAGGATGAGGAGGCAGAGCGCATCCGCACGGTCGGTGACGCAGTCGAATTCATCCATGTGCATGTATAAAAGATAATCTGCCCGGCCTTTTAGACCGGGAGTATTCCCGGGGACCGTTCGTGACACTTGACTTGACCACATTGGAGACTAGGCTGGGTTTTTCATTCAGTAATCAACAGCGATTGCTGGAGGCGTTGACGCATCCCTCTCATGCTTACGAAAACGGCAAGCAAGAAGTGGACAATCAGCGCCTCGAGTTTTTGGGGGACGCGGTTTTACAGTTACTAGCTTCTGAGTATTTCTTTATTGCCAGACCAGACGCGCCAGAAGGTGAGATGACAAAGCTGCGCGCTGACGTTGTCTGTGAGCAGACACTTACTCAGGTTGCCAACAGTCTGCAACTTGGCTCATATTTGCGCCTTGGGCACGGAGAGGCTCTGACGGGAGGAGGCTCCAATCCGTCAAATCTCTCAGATGCGCTAGAGGCAGTGATCGGTGCGATTTACCTTGAAGGTGATCTTGATCAAGTTCGGCAGGTGGTGGTTCGGTTGTTTGAGCCCTACTTTAAATTGTCGCTTGCCGGACATTTAACATACGATCATAAAAGCAAGCTTTATGAATGGGCTCAGGCACGCGATGACAAAGATATTTCATTTCGTGTTCAGGAGGAAATAGGTCCTGACCATGACCGCCGCTATATTGTTGGGCTTTATATCGATGGAATTTTGAAAACTGTCGGATCAGGCAGAACAAAAAAGGCAGCGGAGCAGGACGCTTCGTTTATATTTTTTAAAGAAAATGATAGAGGATTGATTGGGTAGAGATGCTGAAATCACTTGAAATACAAGGATTTAAGTCTTTTCCCGAGCGTACGGAAATCAGTTTCCACAAGGGCATTACGGCAATCGTAGGCCCCAACGGCACCGGTAAATCAAATATTACGGATGCTATCCGCTGGGTTCTTGGCGAACAAAGTGCCAAAACTTTGCGCGGCCAGCGCATGGAAGATGTCATATTTAGCGGAACAGCACAGCGTAGACCCGTTAGTTTCTCTGAAGTAACGCTAACGCTTGACAACTCAAAACACATTCTTCCCATCGATTATGAAACTGTCTCAATTACAAGGCGATATTACCGCTCAGGTGACAGCGAGTATCTTATCAATAAAACGCCATGCCGTCTCAAAGATATCACTACGCTCCTGATGGATACGGGGATCGGTCTGGACGGGTATTCTATCATTGGGCAAGGTCGCATCGATGACATTCTGAGCAATAGGTCAGAGGACCGTCGAGCGATATTCGAGGAAGCTTCTGGAATTGTTCAATATAGAGCGCGTAAAAGGGAATCCTTGAAAAGGCTTGATCGAAGCGAACAAAACTTGTTACGCGTCGACGATCTTCTGACAGAATTGTATGACCAGTCCACTTCACTTGAAAAACAGGCGAATGATGCTCGTTCACATATTGATCTCGCAACGCAATTCCGCAAACTCGACACAGCACTAACGCTTCGTCAGATCGGAAATTTTGAGTTGCAAAGAGCTAAACGCAAAGACGACGCGGGAATCATACATGCGGATCTCGAACTTGCGCGGTCTGAATTGTGTGATTTGCGTGCCGCTCATGCGGCTGCTGTTTCGTTGATCGATGATCTTGAGCACCAAGTCGAGCGGGAGCAGAATCGATTCAATGAACAGTCTGTCGCCAAGACAAAATGCATGGGGTTAGATGCGCTCTATAAAGAAAAATATGCTGGCTCCAAGAAAGGGGCCGAAACATTACTTGAAGAAAAGAATCGTCTGACGATGCAGGTAATGGCTGCAGAGCATGAGCTCACGGGCCGTGGAAACAGGCGCAATGAATTGGTCGAACGTCGGGACACATCCGTGCGGGAGCTTGGTGAAGCAGGATCTGCGCTCGAAGAAATGAATGCCGCTCTTGACATCTACAACCGACAAATTGAGACGGCAGTGGCAGAGCGTGAATCCTTGACTGATAGGCTATCAGCGCTTCGTGCTTCGTATCAGGAGAAGGTGGGAGAAAGCCAAGCGCTCCGCGCCAGGACAGACAGACTCGAAACGGAAAAACAAGCATTAGAACAAGAGAGTGCAGAAAGCGTCGAAACGCTCGATAAACTTCGTAAAGAATTAGAGGATTTAGAAGACGCGATCGGGATTGACGAATCACTTGCGGATCAAGCACATAAAAATACGCAGGGTGGTCACCTGATAGCAGATGACATTGAAAAATCTATGGATGGAACTGCTCATCAAATCCGGCAACTTACTTACGAGGCAGATACGTTGGAACGCCTCGAATCGGGTTATGAAGGATATCATCGACCCGTTCAGTTATTAATGCAACAGCTTAAAAAAACTCCACAACAAGGAGTTTATGGTCCACTTGGATCCCTTTTGAGTATTCCCGACACACTCGCGCTGGCACTTGAGACGTCGCTTGGAGCCACCACACACCATATCGTTTGTGATAATCCTGATACGGCTGAGAGATGGATTGATTGGCTTCACACTTCTCGTTCAGGCCGTGTAACATTTTTACCTACTGGATCACTTAACGTGCGCGCGCTCGATGAAAGAACCCTTGCGACCTCATCGCAATCTGGCGGCTGGATTGGTATAGCCAGTGAACTTGTCGAATGTGAGGAACGAGCCAAGCCAGCACTTGAATTTGTTCTCGGCAGAACCCTTATTGTAGAGACACTGGAAGATGCCATTGCACTAAGCAAGGCACTTGGTCGTTCGCATACTGTAGTTTCGCTGTCAGGAGATATTGTCCACAGAGGCGGCTCCATGACGGGAGGTTATTGGGCGTCAAAATCGTCCGGAATTCTGGGTCGACCTAGTCGGATTCGGGCAATCAGACGCGAGATACAAACAAAACAAGAAGAATACCGTGAGCTTGCAGACGAACTTGATCATGCCAAGGACGCGTTGCGTGAAGCAGCGAGCGAGGAAGAAAAGATTCTCGATCGGCTAGCCACTTCGCGCAGATATTTAGTACGGATGACAGCGGAAGAGCAAGCACTTGCGACGGCTCATGAGCGATTGGCGCGTGATTTGGAGACTCTCAGAGTTGAGTCCGACATGATTGTCTCCAGAATCCAACAACTTGAATCAGAAATGGCCCGCGACAAACAGGATAGTATAAACGCGGATTCAAAAAGAATTGAGATAGTGTCGGAGATCTCAATATTGGAGAGTGATCATCGCGAGAAATTGCGTACGCGCGACGCATTCCGAAGCGAGACAACCAAATTTGAATTTTCGATTGCATCTCTCGATGAGGCAATTGCAGAATTCGATGCCATGTCAGCCGTATCAAGCAAAGAGATCGACGCTTCCGGAACAAGGCTCAAGGCAATCGCACGCGAATGGGAGGATCAGACGGCGCGAATGGAACAAGCCCGTACAGATATCGCTGATAACGAGAAGAAACTTGTATGCGTCACACAGCAACTCAAGGACAGCGAGGAGCTTCTCAAACAGCTCATGGAGCAACGTGAAGATTCATCAGCAAAACAGCGCAAGCTTCTTGAGGATATGAACGATGCCAATGATCGCGTTGCTTCACTATATGCTGTCAATGAACGTCAAACCGCCGAACTGGATCGCGTGTCACAACAAATAGACGATCAGCTTAACAAACTTTGGGAAACGCACGGATTAACTCGCAAAGAAGCGGAAGATGAAGCTGAGGCAATCGACTCTGTATCGCGTTCAACCTCGGAACGCGCCGAACTCAAACAGCGGATCGATCAGCTTGGACCAATCAACCATAACGCCATAAAAGATTACGAGTCGCTGAAAGCACGAATTGATTTCATGTCATCACAGCGTGAGGATATCGAAGAGGCGCGGATTGAATTAGAAGGGATTGTACGCGAGCTCGACAAGTCGATGCGTGAACAATTCAATGCAACTTTTAAAGAGATTAACCGAAATTTCAATCAGGTATTTGAAGAGCTGTTTTCTGGCGGACAGGCTGAGATCCTGCTCGAAGGAGAGAGTGATGTGCTTGAGGCAGACATTAGCATACAGGCTCAACCTCCGGGCAAAAAACTTCAGAAACTATCGCTACTTTCAGGTGGTGAGCGTTCCCTCACAGCCATTGCGTTACTATTTGCTATTCTCAAACTCAAACCGGCCCCATTTTGTGTGTTTGATGAAGTCGAATCGGCACTTGATGATGCGAATGTCAAACGTTTTACTGACTATGTGCGACGCTACGCTTGGTCGATGCAGTTCATTCTCGTTACGCACCGAAAAGGTACCATGGAGGCGTCTGACAGGCTCTATGGTGTAACAATGCAAGAGCGTGGCATATCGCGCGTGATTTCCATGGTGTTGTCTTCGGCACTTGCCTTACAGTAATTAGACGCGCTATGACAGTGGAGAACAATGATGGGATTATTCGATTCATTTAAACAGGGGTTAACAAAAACACGTGATTTCCTGACCGCTCAAATAAACAAAGTGGCCGCCGGCATCGGTGTCTTTGATGACGACATGCTCGATGAGCTTGAGATGACACTCATCCAGGCTGATTGCGGAATCACAGCGTCAACTGAGGCCGTTGAAGCCATTCGCGATTATATACGCGAAACAGGGGATGCGACTCGTGAAGGAGTGTTAAGGTCATTGTCCAATACACTGGCGTCCATGATTAGTGAAAAAAAATTACAAGTCCAGCGCGGTCAATTAACGATCTATTTAATGATAGGTGTCAACGGCACAGGCAAGACAACTACTGCGGCAAAGCTAGCCCAACGCGCGAAGAACGATGATTTCAGAGTATTGATGGCGGCAGCTGACACCTTCCGCGCAGCAGCTATTGAACAGCTCAAAGTATGGGGTGAGCGCACAAAGACTACCGTGATCGCCCACGAAACGGGCTCTGATCCTGCGGCGGTTGTTTTTGATGCGATCCACGCGGCAAAAGCAAGATCAACCGAACTTCTGATCATTGATACTGCCGGACGCCTTCATAATAAGAAAAATTTGATGGGGGAACTTGCGAAAATCAGACGCATTATTGATCGCGAAGCACCCGATGCTCATCTTGAAACACTGCTTGTCATAGATGCGACAACAGGGCAGAATGCCATCATTCAAGCGCGTGCTTTTCATGAAGTGACAACTGTTACTGGACTTGTCGTCACAAAGTTTGACGGGAACGCAAAAGGCGGTGTCGCCATCGCAGTCGCCCGCGAAACAGGATTACCTATTAGTCTTGCGGGATTTGGTGAGAATGCAGAGGATCTGCGAGATTTCGATCGCGAACTCTTTTTAAAGGCACTTCTTCCCGAATCGTAAATTCATTATGACTGTCAATACAATCACTTGACAGCCATGACAACCCATTGTATGATTGCCTCATGCAAAAAGAGGCGAGTAATCGAATCGGACCGGTTCATACCGACGTATGCCTATGGCTTGACTATTATGGTGAGCTCTTGAGCGCGCGTCAAAAAGAGATCGTGAGTCTTTACTATGATGAAGATTTATCACTTTCAGAGATAGCCAGTTTAACAGGCTTAACAAGACAGGGCATACATGACCGGATCAGAAGGGGAGTAGCCAAACTTGAATCATATGAATCGGCGCTTGCGTTAGTGGAACGAGATCTGAAAATTGAAAATATTCTACAACAGTCATTGAGGTTCTGCGAAAAAGATGATAGCGACAGAGTCCGAGACTGTCTCGATAAATTGTGGAAAATTCTTAAACCCGGAGAAGATGTGATCACAGATGTAGCCGATGAAGGCCGGGAATCGAGAGGTGACAATGGCATTATTTGAGAATCTCAGTTCACGATTGAGCCGTATCACAGACGCGATGCGCGGCAAAAGTCGCGTAACCGAAAAAGACATCAAGGATATGATGCGTGAGATCAGACTCGCGCTTCTGGAAGCCGATGTCAACTATCAGGTTGTCAAAGATTTGACAGCGGAGATCAGCGACAAGGCACGCGGTTCAGATGTGTTAGAAAGTCTCACACCCGGACAGCAAGTTGTCAAAATTGTTTACGAAGCGCTGATCACTATTCTCGGTGAAGAGGAAAAACTTACAGTTTCATCGACCGGATTTACGGTCATCATGCTATACGGATTACAAGGGACAGGCAAGACGACAACCGCTGCCAAACTCGCGCTTCACCTCAAAGATAAGGGCAAAAAGCCGATTCTGGTCAGTGTTGACACGCACCGACCGGCAGCCCAAGATCAGTTGCGTATTCTAGCGGAACAAATTGATGTAGAGTGCTACATTGATCCCTCGGAGAAGAGCGCGACCGCTATCGCCGTTCGTGGCGTAGAGCGCGCCCGTTATATGATGTGCGACACTATGATTGTCGATACAGCCGGTCGTATGACAGTCGATGATGAGCTGATGGAAGAACTCAAGGCGATCAATGCAGTTGTTAAACCCGATGAAAGGCTTCTCATAGTCGATGCCATGATCGGTCAGGAAGCTGTCAACATAGCGGAAGCATTTGACAGGCAGATTGGTCTTGATGGTTTTATCATGACAAAACTCGACGGCGATGCGAGAGGTGGTGCGGCACTCTCCATTAGGCGCATGACGGGCAAACCGATCAAAATGATCGCAACCGGAGAAAAAGTCGGAGACCTCGAAGTATTTCACCCGGACCGCCTTGCATCCAGGATTCTCGGCATGGGGGATGTCCTGACGCTGATCGAAAAAGCGACAGATGCGTTCGATGAACAGCATGCCCAAAAGACGATGGACCGTCTCAAATCGAATCGTTTCACGATGCAGGATATGCTGGAACAACTCGAGCAGATCCGAGGTATGGGGTCTATGCAAGAGATGTTGGCGATGATTCCCGGTGTCGGAAAAAAACTCGGAAATGCTGAGATCGACGAACGAGAACTTGCCCGAACGCGCGCGATTATTCAATCAATGACCATGCGCGAACGAGAAAACCCAAAGGTATTGAATGCCTCACGTCGCCGCCGTATCGCGGCGGGAAGCGCGCTGACAGTGCAGGATGTTAACCGCGTTGTGCGTCAATATGATGATATGTTGAAAATGATGAAGCAGTTCGGCATGCTTGGCGGAGATAAAAAACGCCGCCGCGGCCGGATGCCTTTCAGCGGATTTGGCATCTAATATTTAATCCTGATAGCGGACTTCAACAAGCCGGCAATAGCCTGTTTGAGAAGATAGAACAAAAACAAATTTGGAGGAAAACATGGCAGTAAAAATTCGCCTCAAACGAGTAGGCAAAAAGAAACAACCTTATTACAGGGTGGTAGTCGCGGATTCGCGTTTCCCACGAGATGGCCGTTTTATTGAGGAGATCGGAACGTATGATCCACACACGAACCCTTCGACTTTTAAAGTGGACGCCGATAAGGCGAAGGACTGGATTGCCAAAGGCGCCCAGCCAACCGAAACCGTCAAGAAGCTGCTCAAATACAATGGCATTTTGGAGTAAGCGATGAAGAATTTATTAAAATCAGTAATCGAACCATTGATACAATATCCCAACGATTTGGTGATCAGTGAAGAAATTCGTGGCCGTGACGTCACACTCAGTGTAGGCGCTCATCCTGAGGATATCGGACGTGTTATCGGCAAGGGAGGCCGCAGAGCTCATGCCATCCGCGCGGTCATGAAAGCAAAAGGCGCAATCGATGGCAAACGCGTCTCCGTTGATATCCTTTCATGAAGTGTCCCTATCTGCTTATCGGCTATTGTCAGCGCGCGCACGGCGTCTTGGGAGAGGTGCTCGTAAAGAATCTCTCCGACGACGACGCGCGCTTTTTTAAAGGCTTATCCTGCCAGTTAATGAGCAGCGCCGATACAACCCCGCACGGTCAATTGAAAATTGTAAAAGTCCGCTCGACGCCACAAGGACTTATTCTGGCGGTTGAGGGGATTGAGACACGTGAAGCAGCCGGCCGCTTGGCCGGCACTTACCTCGCTGTCAGCAGAGAAAATGCCGTAGAACTCGAAGATGAGTATGAATTCTATTCGGGGGACCTGATCGGTGCGCATGTAAAAGATCTTGTTAGAGGTGAACTCGGACGTGTAACAGATATTATGAATGCGGGCAGCGGAGACATTCTCGTCGTTCGAAAGCAGCCTGAAAATGATCTCTTGATTCCGTTTCGTCGCGCGATCGTTCACGCGTGCAATCCTGAAGAGGATATGATCATTGTTGAGCTACCGGAAGGACTCTTTGAGCTTTACCGGAAAGCTTCCAACGAAACGAACCCCAGGTGACACATGTCCATCATGTTCTCTGTATTATCACTATTTCCTGAACAGGTATTGTCAGCGCTTGATCACAGCATTACAGGTCGCGCGATCGCTCACGAGCATATTGAGATGGCACTCGTTCAAATTCGTGACTTTGCTGTTAATGACTACGGACAAGTCGATGATGCGCCCTATGGCGGCGGACGTGGCATGGTCATGATGTGCGATCCAGTATACAACGCGTGGCGTTCGGTTATCGGGGATGATGACACTGATGTCAGGACAATCTACCTTAGTCCTGCAGGAAAAGTGTTTGACCAGGCTATGGCCCTTTCATTGTCCGAGGAACAGCACATTGTCCTCATCTGCGGCCACTACGAAGGCGTTGATACTCGTGTGATCGAAGAGATCCAGGCCGAGGAAGTATCGATAGGGGACTTCATACTGACTGGTGGCGAACTTGCCGCTGCTGTGATCATTGACGCCGTCACGCGCCTGATACCGGGAGTGCTTCCTGATCAAGAAGCCTGGCAGCTCGAGTCATTTTCTGACGGTCTCCTTGAATGGCCGCAGTACACACGTCCACGCGCATGGCATAGTCGCACAGTGCCGGGAGTTCTTTTGTCGGGACATCAAGCCAATATTGACCGCGAACGCAGTGTCTTGCAGCTTCTTGAAACAATACGCAAAAAGCCTGCTCTGCTGAAGAGTCGGAAGATTGATCTTGAGCTATGGGAATTGTTAGCGGAACGCTTGGCTGACGAGGCGTTTGAGGAATCTTAACCGATACACCAATCGTGTCATTTAATTGGTCATTTTCAAATTGATGAGCTTGAGATCGTTTTCTCAGGACATAAGATACATCATATAGTGAACTTCAAATGTATACTAAGGATGGTTTCAAAATTCAAGCGATGTAAGGTAACACTAAGCCTGTTATCCAGACATTCATTTTCTAGTATTTTGAATCCACACGATACGAAGGAGGAACATGTATGTTGTACAAAATTGTTGATCGTTTCCCAGAAGATATGATTTTTAAAGAGACTGGACCGCTTATCTCTCTTTATCAGTCAACCCACAGATATTTTCCAGATAATAAGCAAGACCCGATTGTCTTCAAAAACCTTTTGCGAGATATTGAAAATTCGTTGAAACAGAAAGTTGACTCAGCTTTTATCGATAAAATCATGAAACCACTCTACGAAATCAGACGAGATACTGATTTTTGGAATAACACTTTGGATGGGTTGGCCGTGATGGCAAGTGAAAACAAATGTATTGTTTATAAACTTCGCAACCCGGTCAAAGATTTCGCAGTAGTGTCTAACAGCTTTCATGTTAAACCGCTTCTACAGACTTTCCAGAGCCTCGAAAACTATCAGTTGCTTGGATTAAGTCGCGAAAATTTTGTGCTTTATCAAGGTAATCGGTATGGTTTCCAAGAAGTTGAGATAGATCCTGACATTCCCAGAACAATGACAGATGTCTTAGGCGATCAGTTGTCCGGCTCACATTTGTCGCATGGCACGTATGCCGGGGCAGGCGTTTCAGCCTACCACGGTCATGTAGATGCAAAAGATGAAATTGACAAAGATACAGAAAAATATTTTAGATATGTAGATTCATTCGTCTTCGAAAACTATTCAAAGCAATCAAAACTGCCACTTATTTTGGTCTCACTTAAGGAACATCGTGCCAAATTAAAATCCTTAAGCAATAATACCTATTTGCTTGAAGAGGGTATCAATAAATCGATTGACTCTCTTGAATTAGATGAAATCCAAAAACAAGCCAGCGCAATCATAGAGACCTTTGATTTTGATAAAATGAAAATATTGGCTGACTCGTACGCAAAGGCTGAGGCAGATTCCTTAGGCTCATCTGATATAGCGCAAGTAGCGAAAGCGGCTCATGAAGGGCGTGTCAAAACGATATTGCTCGAAGAAAATAAAATTATTCCCGGGAAGATCTGCTTTAGCACAGGGGAGATAGAACCCTGTGATATATCCAGCCCCGATTGTGGTGATATCCTGAATGACATGGCTGACTTGGTTCTGTTGAATAGGGGAGACGTATTTGTCTTAAATAGTGTCAAAATGCCTAGCACTACAGGGATAGCCGCCACCTACAGGTACAAATGATTAAGTGTCTATAATCTTTTATTAAAGGGTTTGCAAAAGAACTCTGTTTGATACATACTCAATAAGCTAAAAACATCAAAGGGGATGGTAAATCTGCCAGAAGGTGGATTACCATCCCCAAACTTATGCCCAAAACAATAACGAAATGTTCCGAAAAGTCTGGTTGTTCCACTAAGTAACCATGGAAGCCTTGAGAACGTTTAATTGTACGGTGGGGAAGTGCGTGACGGTTCACCGTTATTTTTATGCGTATCACCCCAATGATGTTTATTATTAAAGGAGAAAATTAACTTATGAAAAAAATCATTGCAATCTTGTTGCTATTCGTTGTCCTTATGACAGCGGCATGCCAATCTGCGAATCCCGGACAGGGTACTGGCACCACAGTGCCGGCCGAACCGACCGTGACAACACCAGTCGAAACACAACCTCAAACAACGCCTATACAAGAACCACAGGGCGACTTAAAAACGATCCTCACTCAAATTGTCGAGGCGGCAGGCCTTCAAGATCTTATGGAAGGTTGCATGATCGATGAAGTTAAATCGGATGAAGTGGGCTTTTTGATTGGCGCAGAATCGTTTGATGGAAAATTTGAAGAAGGCGTCTCCATGCAGCCGCTCATCAATGTTAACCCATTTGCGATGGCTATGTTCCAATTGGCTGATGGGGATGACCCCGTTGCCTTTGCCAAAGAGTTGAAAGAAAAGGCCAATCTGC
>LFTF01000037.1:36439-39650 GCA_001512945.1 Clostridiales bacterium DTU023
AAATAATTAGTAAGAAGAAGCCTACTAAAAAATCTGGGGGAACTCTGTGTTATTTTCAAGTGTCACATTTCTATACTTTTTTCTGCCTGTGGTACTGGTTGTGTATTACGCAGTACCACGGCGGCTGAAAAACGCAGTTCTTCTCATCGCGAGCCTTGTTTTCTACATATGGGGAGAACCGAGATTTGCCATCATCATGGTGTCAACCGCGATGACAGGATACCTTGCCGGCCTCTTGATTGATTGCCTTAAAAATGCAAAGGGAAGGCGGGCTACGCTTATTGTAGGCCTTGCCCTTTGCCTGACACCGCTACTTTTATTTAAGTACGGTGATTTTTTTATCAATAATGTCAACACTGTCTTTCCTGGAGCTTTGTCACCTTTGAATCTTGTGCTTCCAATTGGCGTGAGTTTCTATACGTTTCAAATATTGTCTTACGTTGTTGACGTGTACCGAAAACAAGTTGAGACCGAGCGCAATCCTTTTTACTTTCTCATGTATGTTTCATTTTTCCCGCAACTCATTGCAGGGCCTATCGTTCGGTTCCAGACTATCCAGGAAGAGATCAGATATAGGCATGTGACACCCGAGCTCTTTGCGTCAGGTATCACACGGTTTGTCATAGGGCTTGGGAAAAAGGTTCTCATCGCCAATAACTTGGCAGGTCTGGGGGCAAACCTTGCCGCAACGGGAACTCGCTCTGTTATCTCTTTATGGATGATCGCGTTTACTTTCACTTTGCAGATCTATTTCGATTTTTCCGGATATTCTGATATGGCCATCGGCCTCGGCCGTATGTTTGGATTCCATTTCCTGGAGAATTTCAACTATCCTTATCTTTCGCGCAGTGTTTCGGATTTCTGGCGCCGGTGGCACATGTCGCTCGGCTCATGGTTTCGCGATTACGTATACATTCCTATGGGTGGGAGCCGAGTTTCAGGTCCCAAGATTATCCTCAATCTGTTCGTTGTTTGGCTTCTTACAGGCTTTTGGCACGGAGCTTCATGGAATTTTATAGCTTGGGGCCTGTTCTATTTCGTTCTTTTGGCGATTGAGCGTGCCGGGTTTGGACGCGTGTTGAGCAAGCTGCCAAGCGCAGTAAGCATTATTTATACGTTCTTACTAGTCAATCTTGGTTTCGTTTTGTTTAATGCTAGCAGTCTTGGTGAAGCGATTTTCAATCTCAAAGGGATGTTCGGTTTTCAAGCACTGCCGGCCACTGACTTGATGGCTGTTTACTATGGAAAGAGTTACGCGCTGATACTTTTGATTGCGTGCGTAGCCGCTACACCTCTCCCCAAATGGTTGCTGGGCAAAATTAAAGCTGTGAAGGCAGATTTTGTCGCTGATCTGGTAACAGTGTTTGGGCTTGTCTTGATTCTCGTTCTGGCGACAGGTTCGCTGATCGACGGGTCATTCAACCCGTTTTTGTATTTCAGATTCTAGAAAGGTCCGCCATGAAACATCGAACACTCATTATTATCGTTATTTTCATCGTTGCGCTGGTGGCCGTACCCATTTCCACGCTTGCGATGCCCGACCGCCAAATATCAGAAGTAGAGAGACGACCGCTCGCGCAAGCCATGAGCTATCAGGAATATCTCAAATCACATTACGGGGCAGAGCTTGCCGATTACTTCGCCTACTTGGAGACGTATCTGCTCGATCAATTCCCATTCAGAGATGATTTAAGAGTTCTTACTGCAATGGCCAGGGTATATGGCCTGCGCCAGCGAGACAACAACATGTACTACAAAGTGGGCGAACATCTTAGCAAGCTCGATCCGGTGATCCGTGAAAACGCGGTTCAGAGCGCATTATCATTGTTCAATGAAGTTTGCCGCACCTATTTTAGCGGACAAGGCAAACATGTCTTTGCGCTTATCCCTGATAAAAACGCGTTTATGGCTGAGTCTGGCGGGTATCCCCATTTCCAGTACGATTCGTTTTTAGAGATGGTCTCGAGCGAACTCGATGCGCAGACACAGATCCTGCCGCTCTTGGAGTACTTGTCACTTGATGATTATTACCGGACTGATCCCCATTGGGATCAAACAAAACTGCTTGCTGTTGCAGATGCCTTGTTGCAGATGCTTGGAGTTCGTAATGATGCACAAGATGAAGGCTATGAGACACATGTGCATTCATCTTATTTTGGCACCTTTGCGGGGCAAGCAGCGTTGCCTGTTAAACCCGATGAACTTGCGTGGCTGACAAATGAAACCTTGGATCAGGCAATCGTTTACGACGCTATTACAAAACAGACAGCGAGCATTTACCAAACGGATAAACTCGAGGGCACTGATCCCTACGATCTATTCCTAGGAGGAGCGCAGGCTCTTTTGAGTGTCAAGAACCTCAAACAGTTAAACGGCCGTCAACTAGTCGTATTTCGTGATTCATATGGATCAAGCATGGTGCCATTGCTGATTGCAGACTACAGCGAGATCGTTGTCGTGGACCTGCGCTATGTCTCTATGAGCGTAGCCGCGGGACTCGTCGATATACATGCTGACGCAGATGTTCTTCTTCTTTATTCGACTTCTGTTCTGAATTCACCGGGCGCATTCAAGCAATAATGGTCAAAAGTGCTTGCCTCAGCGGTTTGCATCTGTTATGATGCTTGAGGTTATACGGGTGGTCCGCTGCAATTGCGTGCAAGAACATCCGATGATTAAAGAAGGAGGAACGCAATATGGACTATATCAAAGCGGTTGAACAGCCTTTTATGCGTGATCAGTACGATAACGTTGAGATTGGCGACCGTGTCAACGTTCATCTCAGAATCACAGAAGGTTCTCGTGAGCGAATTCAAGTGTTCGAGGGAACTGTGATCGGGCGCAAAGGCGCGGGGATCAATGAGACCATTGCGCTGAGGCGTGTTGCTTATGGTGTTGGTGTTGAGCGGGTCATTCCGATTCATTCACCTAAAGTCGCGAAGATTGAAGTTTTGCGTAAAGGACGCGTCCGTCGAGCCAAACTATTTTACTTGCGCGATCGTGTCGGCAAATCAGCCCGTGTACGCGAAAAGCTTCCGGCAAAAAAATAGCAAAGTGGTGATGCGCCTGTTAATTACAGACGCATCATGTGAACTGCTCCAAACGCAGATAAAATAAAGACCCGTCACAATCAGGCGCAAATGATTGGAGTGACGGGTCTTTGCTTTGTACTAAATTGTCTTTCTCTTCCTGTCGGCAATCTTCAATGCAA
>LFTF01000061.1:0-19816 GCA_001512945.1 Clostridiales bacterium DTU023
AGGGGTCGGAACCATCGTTGTTAAGGGTGTTGTTGTCGCTGATGTGGTCGGTGTATTAGAAACGGATGTTGAACTTGTTGTCGTTGCGGAAACGCTTGAAGAGAATTCTGTTATAGGTCTTGAAGGCTCGGGAATCGCGCACGATGCCACGAGCATCGCTACGAAGACAATGATAATGACTAGAGATACAAGCCCATAGGTCAATTTGCGTATTTTCATTTGAAAACCTCCTTGTGTATATTAATGTTAGAAACAGCCTAATCTTCGGGACAATCAATCGCCAAACAAAAATCTCGTCCTTGATACAATTTTATCACAGTGCGCAACNNTGTGTTCCTTTCAAGCTCAAACGTTGCTACGTGTGCTAATATGAAAAAAAGATTTTAATCAGTTGAAGATCTCGGAGGATTGCGTTTGCCTTCTAATTTATTTTCAAAAATCGGCGAATTTTTTAGTGAACTTTGGTACAGTGTGTCGGACGGTCTGTTGTTTCTTGGAGGACCTCTCGACATCGTGATCGCACTGTTTGATATCGCGATCACGGCTCTTGTTCTATATTACATTTTGTTGCTGTTGCGCGATTCACGAGCATGGCAGTTGCTTCGTGGGATTATCCTGATTATTTTGTTCGCACTTGCCGCGAGTAGTGTCGGCTTGAATACGATAGGCTTCATGCTGAACCGTACAATCTCGATCCTGGCAATTGCCATTATTGTAATCTTTCAACCCGAACTGCGGCGGACACTCGAGGCAGTCGGACGCAACCGTTTATCGTATATTGGCTCGGATGCATTCCCAGGCAGTACCGGAGCCCATCAAATGATCGAATCGATTGTCAACGCATGTGAATGGATGGCCAATACAAAGACGGGTGCCCTGATCATCATCGAACGTGATTCACGCCTTGGCGAATTTCAGGAGCAGGAAAATGCTGTTCGGATTGATGCCAATGTGACGTCCTCTTTGCTTCGCCAAATTTTCTATACAGGTTCTCCACTCCATGACGGAGCAGTATTGATTCGGGACGGACGGATCGCAGCTGCGCGTGTTCATGTCCCTTTGTCTGATAACTACCATTTGCGCAAGGATTTTGGGCTTCGCCACAGGGCCGCGGTCGGCGCGAGTGAAATGGGTGACGCCATCGCTGTCGTCGTATCAGAGGAACGTGGTGTGATCAGCATTGCGGTGGGTGGGGTTCTCCATGTGCTTGGCAATGGAGACGCTCTCAGAACCCAACTACATCGCCTGCTAGGTATGGTGCAAGAGGAGGAGGATCATTCACTTCGGAGTCGTATCCGCAAGCTTTTCAATGGCCGTAAGTCATCTGATGCGGAGACACCCGAAAACGACGACATTGTGTCCACCCATGATTTTCGCGGCGATCGTTCTGGAGAGACGTCCAATGGCCCTGAGAACAAGCCTGAAGAAGTTTCAAACACGACTGCACCGGCCGTCGCTGAACCCCGCAAGCGACAAATGAAAATATCCGGGCGACGCAGAACCGGTTCACTTCTCTCGCGCAAACAGCGAATTGGTCTGGCTGTTATCGCATTTTTGCTCGCTTGTTTCCTGTGGCTTTTTGTTCAAGTGACCGTAAACCCTGTTACAACCAAAACATTTACCGTACCACTTGCACACTACGGCGTCGACAAAGCGCAGACGCGTGGATTCGGAATCCAGGACTTCCCTGTTCCAAGTGTCCAAGTGACACTTCGGGGTCGACAGCAAGTGCTTGCGGATATTACACCGGGGAAAATTGCAGCTTACATTGATGTCGGTGAGGTTAACAGGATTGGTATGATCCAGTTGCCTGTTAAGGTTGAAGCGGAAACCCTTTTGTACACGAAGACGGAATTGCTGCTTCCGGTTACTGTGACTGTCAACATTTTTGAACTCGATTAGACTTCGCAAGATGACTTCGGTAAGATTGCCATGATTTGCGTGCTCTTTTTTTATGGAAAATATAAGTTGTGAGCAGAAAAAAGTGAGGATTTTATGACAAGACTTTTTGGGACTGATGGCGTTCGGGGCATAGCCAACCGAGAACTGACGCCAGAGCTGGCTTTTTCTTTGGGTTTGGCGGGGGCGCTTGTTCTAACTGAAGAGACACATCACAAACCAACTTTTGTTGTGGGTGCGGATACGCGTGTTTCGTGTGGCATGCTCGGCGCCGCTCTGATTGCCGGAATTACCTCGGCGGGGGCCGATGTCATTTATGTGGGAGTTATCGCTACACCAGGTGTCGCCTGGCTGACACGTGAGTTGGGAGCAGATGCGGGCGCTATGATTTCCGCGTCTCATAATTCTTTTGAATTCAACGGGATCAAATTATTTTCAGGTCAAGGATTTAAACTTCAGGATGAAACGGAAGATGCCATAGAAGCAGTGATCCGGGGTGACGAGCTTTCCGCGATGACTCGACCCGTCGGTGATCGAGTTGGCAGGATTACTCAGTACGACAAGGGTGCCGAAGACTACCGAAATCATTTGTATTCAATCGCGGAGGTCGACCTTACGGGTGTCCGTCTCGTAATCGATTGTGCTAACGGCGCAAGTTATCAAACCGCTCCGCAACTTTTTCGTGATCTCGGTGCGGAAGTGATCGCCATCGGCATTGAGCCCGACGGTTATAACATCAACCATGACTGCGGTTCCATGCATGCGGAGAAACTTGCAGAATATGTTCGAGAGTCGGGCGCAGATGCAGGTCTTGCGTTTGACGGTGATGCCGATCGTTTGATCGTTGTCGACGACCAAGGTGATGTATGCGATGGCGACGTCATGCTCGCGATCCTGGCCAGAGATTTAGATCGAAAAGGCAAACTCGCGCAAAAAACAATTGTCGCAACCGTTATGAGCAATTTCGGCCTCGAACGGATGGCCGAACGTGAAGGGCTGCGGCTTGTTAGAACATCAGTCGGAGATCGCTACGTACTGGAACACATGCTAAGGGACGGGTTGTCGCTTGGCGGAGAGCAGAGCGGGCACGTTATTCTCCTCGATGATACGACGACTGGCGATGGTCAGTTGACCGCGTTGCGTCTTCTTGGCGCGCTTCACAATCTTGGCTCGAAAACACGTTTGAGCGAAGCTCGAAAAATAATACAAACACTTCCGCAGGTACTTAAGAATGTTTACGTGAGTGAATATCAAAAAAATCTGGTTATGGACCACCCTGAGCTGGCGTCTATTCTCGATGAAACACAAAAAATGCTGGAAATGCGCGGTCGCGTCTTGATACGAAAATCAGGAACGGAACCTACCATACGAGTTATGATCGAGGGGCAAGAACTTGACGAGATTGACTCATACGCCTCTGCGATTTGTGCGGTCATAGAGCGCATCAGCCGCGACGAAAATGAGGTTTAGTTTTTGAATGGTAAAAAGGGAGTACGTTTTCTTCTCGTTCTGCTGGTAATAAGCGGAGGGTTATTGTTGCTCTCCATGTTTGGTATTACGCAAAAACCGGTGCGAGGAGCCAAACGCTTTCAGCTCCAACATACTCATCAGAGCGAGCCGGACCATAAACCTGAGACGACCACGAGTATAGAAAGTAATGAGCCAGAAGTGACTCAATCAAAAGAGCCAGAGGATACCGCCCCTGCGCTCTATGATCTCCCCATTGTCGGCAATGATCCCGATCAGTTGCCTGCAAGCGGCGCATCACTTCGTTTATGGCCGCAAACACTTGCAATCCCTAAATTATACGACGCAAATCTAAGCCAATACTATGGCCAAGCGTCAGTCCCTCTCCCACTTTCGGGCATTACCGTTATTCTTGACGCGTCCCGAGGCGGCACAGATACGGGTGCTGTGTGGGGAGCGGGCGAAGATGCTGTGATGGAGAAGACGATTGTTCTGGAGATTGCGGGTGAAGCAGAGAAAGCCCTCACACAACTAGGTGCCTCAGTTGTTCAGACACGTACCACAGACGAGGAGTTTTCGCTTTTTTGGACAGTGGCGAAAGCGGCAGATGTTGCCTTGATGCGTTACGGTGAGTTGGCTGAAACCGAGGGCTATAAGCGTGACGTAATCGACAATCTTACGTTGTTGATGGGCGACATTATCCGGATCAATCAGAATAGCCCGGCTTCTGGGGGGCGCGGTTTGTTCGGATCAATCGGGACACCGCCTCAACTCAGGATTCTTTATGATATTGAAGCTCAATACACTGACATTCTTTTCATAAACATTGCGCTCGCCTATGACGCTGATGACTCTTCAAGAGGCGGATCGCAAGCGTACTATATGTCCGCGCCTTTTGTAGAGCAAGTCAATAATGGATACGCGGCCGGTCAGGATGCGCTTACCTTGCCGCCCAATTACACAAATATTGACAGCGTGGGGCGCGCGCACCTGGCGTCGCTCCTGAAGGCGGCACTGGGACGGCTGGAGCCATGGCTTAAACCTGAAGACCAGGTAAATGCCGGGCAGGAGAAGGACATGGCTATTCTCCGATTGACCAACTATGTTTCGACATCATTTGTGCCAGGATATCTGTCTAATGAGAGTGACCGAGCCATTTTGACTTCTCCTCAAGGAAGAGGCATTATCGGTCAGGCGATCGCCAACGCTGTTTTACAGTATTTTGTCACACCCCATGTGGATTCTTAGAATTTGGGGCGATCTTTGGCAGTTCCCTGATCTGAGAGGTGCTGGAATCGGTCCACGTCAAATCGTCCAATCAGGATGTGACCACTTTTATGTGTAGCGGAAAACTCGGTAAGTTCCTTTGTGATGGCGGTAGAAATTTCACGCGGCGCGAGCATCAGGACGATTTCTTTCTCGGCATCACCGAGCCTGCTGTACCAGCTTTGCGAAGCAGAATCCATTTCACGAACGTGCAGGATAGTTGCGCCGCTTCCTCCGCACTGTTCGGCCACATTGATAATTTTGCCTGTATGCCCACGGTTGACAACGGCAAAAAGTGCGACGTAATCAGCTGCTGGTAAAGATTGGTCAAAATCTTGAAGGGCGTCTTGTGGCGAATCAGGTGAATCTTGTTCGCCATTGCGCTCCTGTTCGACATCGAGAACGCCTACGACGCGTTCCAGGCCTGTGGAGAAGAGTATGCCTCTTCCAGGGATCTCCGTTCTCAACTCGCCGAATATCGATTGACAAAGCACTTCTGTATGACATGAATGCGCGATGATCAACACGATCTCTTTTTTGGGAAAAATTTCAAAATTGAATGTTTTTTTGCTGTGGTCCGCAGACCCGAGCGCGCGGAGGATGGACGCACCGACGGGATGACAGCGTCTTGCGCTTTCGACGACGGATTCGCCGTCACCTTCGTTGACAATCGCCGCAATCATAATGTAGTCCGATTCTTTTTTAACATCACCCGGTGTCACGTGATTATTTAAATTTTGGAGGAATGCGATACCGTTCATCGCTTTGCCGATATTGAAGCGGGCGCATAGCAAATCCATCAGGTTTTGACCCGACGCTTCGGGTACTGTGAAAATAACGAGTTCACGCCGGACTCCTGCAAGACCCAACAATGAGAGGATATGATTCGGCACTGTTCCATGAGCAAAACAGGAATGAGCCATGATCGCTCCGTTTTGAAGTGCAAAACGTGTCATGCTTTCGGCTTTCCCGGGTGTCGTAATGATTGACAATAGGCAATATGACTGGTTCGCTGGGATAGTGGTTTGTCTTTCTGAAGCGGGGATGTCAAGGTTTAACATTTGGGTCCTCTTCTTTCTTCAATTCAGATGCGCCCAATTCGAGCGGGGTTTCGTTCGCATCTGGAGCGGTTGCCGCCATAGCGGGCAACTCATCCTGATCATTTTGTTGATTCGCTTGCTTTGTCTTCCACATGGAAATCAACCCCAGGATCTGGAGTGTTATCAAAGGAGCCATTGCGACAAGCGCAACAACGCCAAAGCCGTCGAGAAGAAGATCGGCATGGGAAACGCCTGCCGCAATACCCTGCGTGAAAGCGAGGATGAATGTAGCAGTCATAGGGCCGGAAGCCACACCCCCGGCATCGAAGGCGATTCCAAGGAACAGATCAGGAGTGAAATAACTCATAATCATGATAAGGGTGTAGCCGGGTAAAAGGATATGCCACAGTTCCATGCCTGAGATGTAGATGCGGCCAACAGCCAGAGCCACTGAAAATGCAACACCGACAGACAAAAACGCAAGTACAATTTTGCGTGGAATTATACCGTCTGTTTCTTCTTCAATAGACAAAGTGAGGACATGAACAGCCGGCTCCGCTATGACCGTGACCATCCCAAGGAAAAATCCTGCGATAATAGTAAGAGCGGGCTTGTTTTTTAATACCAGGCTTGTGCCCAGGAGATGTCCCGTCGACATAAAGCCACCCATGACTCCGATTGTGAAGAGCACGAGCCCCAAATAGCAGAAAAACATACCCACGTAGATACGTGTTGTTTCTCGTCGTCTCAATTTTAGGACGAGTGTTTGAAGCACGAAAAAAACAATCACGAGCGGTATGATGCAAAGAAGAGAATCACGCAGGGAGAGGCCGGTAGCCTTTTGGAACGGTTCAAAGAATGATCCCGGTGTCTGCCATCCCACATCGGGGGGCGTCCCGAGTTTAAATGATTTTTGAATCGCGCCTTGGGCGAGTACCGCCAAAATAGCGCCTGCTGAAGCAAGTCCGACGATTCCAAACTGATCTCGGGCGTCCTCCTGGCGCGTTGCCGTGATCTGCGCGACGCCGGCTGCAAGCGCCAGGACAAACGGCGTTGTGATGGCTCCAGTCGTTGCGCCTGAGGCATCAAATGCGAAGTCGTGAAACAGCGGTTTATTCAAGATCGCGAGTATGAGAATGATGCCATAGGAGCCCCAGATGATGTAACGAAAACGGATGCGCCGGATGATCCGCCAAAAACCGACCATCACGAGGATTCCTACGCCAACAGAGACAATAATGACCATCTGCCATTTCGTAATGGAACCGCCTGTCAATTGTTGAACCTGGGAGGCCAGAATTTGCAGATCAGGCTCTGCAATCGATATCAGAAATCCCAGCACAAGTCCCCCGGCAAGGAGGAGTGGGAGCTTATTCGAAGTGACAAGAAATTGACCGCTGTAACGTCCAATCGGCGTTGCTCCGAGATCGACGCCGACAAGAAAGATGGAGAGACCCGCAAGGACTAGGAAGGCGCCCAACAGAAATTGACCGAACTGTTGTCCCGTCAATGGAGTGACAGCGAAGTGCAAAATAGTCACGAACAGCGTGACAGGCAAGATTGAAGCCAGGACTTCTTTTAATTTTTCGGTAAACGTTCCCATGAGCGCTCCCTTTTAACATTCATGAGTATCATTCTAACGGAAAATGGAGTGATCGTGTAGAAGGCGAATGTAACCGGTCGTGGGACTGATTGACAGAAAACGCGTCATCAGTTACCATAATCCGGACGTGCCTGCGTAGCTCAGTTGGTAGAGCAGCCGCCTTGTAAGCGGCAGGTCGGGAGTTCAAATCTGTCCGCAGGCTCCAGATCAGCGCTCCAGGGTTAATAAACCCGGGCGCTTTTTTGCAACTCTTTTTCATACATCATCACCGGTAATGGATTGCACGTTCTCCGCCCACGAGTTTGGGCCGGTATATGAGTGACGTGAGACGCGCTTCACCGATGCGGGAGATTGACAGTCGAACGGGACGCTGCACAAAGCGGACATGCATACCGATTTCGGTGTCACCGATATCCATGCCAAGAGATGCCTGTAGATGCTCGACCATGACAGGATCGACGAATTGCCTGTAAGCTGCGACTGAGCAAGCACCGCCGGCGTGGAGCGCGGGGATTACATTGACCTCCTCCAGGCGATCGCGTAGCATTATCTTTCGTTCCACGACAAGTGAGCGGTTGATGTGTTCGCACCCCTGCACGGCGAGATTGAAACCATGGCGCTGTAACACGGGAAGAAGAGTTTCGATGATTAGTTCGCCGATTTCCTCGCTTGAACCTTTGCCGATTTGGACGCCGAGTATCTCACTTGTGCTGCACCCGAGAACAAACAGATCGCCTGGTCGCGAGTTGTGTGCTTCCAAGATAAGTTCTTCCGCGGCAGTTGCAAGATCGCGACGAAGTATATCGTGATCAAATATCGCATTGTTCATCATAATTATGTCTCCTTATCAGCTGTGCAATTACAGACGCTTAAACCTGTTTCCATCGTTGATCTGTTTTGTCAGTACCATCTGAGGCAATGCCCCATTGTAAAAAACCTAGGTTATGTAACACAAACGTAGTTGTTATCTCAGTGATCTGGCTGGCAGGTTCTTGCATGTCGGAAGCAATCCACTGTTCAATTAGGCCACGGATGCCGTTTATAACGAAAGAATAATAATACTCGATCTGATGCACACTCATATCCGGTTGCAAGCTGGCCATCCGCTCGAGGAGCATATCGTGACCTGTAGACCAGATTTTGTCGAGAAATTTGCTGTCAGGATTATTGAGCAAGACAACGCTCAATCCGGGATTGTCATGTATGAACTGGAATACCTGCTTTAGCGCGGGCATGGAAGGGCTTCCCTTATCATCCAGTTCCACATGGAGCAGGCTATGTCCGCCTGCCATACCGAGCTGGATGATCTGCTCGAACTGAAGGTAGATGCTGTTTTCCATCTGTTCGAACAAATCGTCGATGTTACGATAGTGCAAGTAGAAAGTTGTGCGGCTGATATTCGCTTTATCGGTTAATTCCAGGATTGTGATGTCGCGAAGTGGTTTTTCGAGCAACATCTCAACCAATGCCTGTTGGAGCGCCATAGTTGTTCGCCGACTTCTTCGGTCTCCACGTGGGGACTTTCCGATAGTCTGTTGCCCCTCTTTAATGGATAAAGTACGATGATATGCGTTTTGTGATGGTGATTTGGTTGTCATCTGTGAGGCTCCGGTCATCTTTTCAGGTCCATTCAATAGTGAATTTTTACGATATCTTGTGACAATCGTAACACAATCACAACAATAATTCGACAAGTGTCGCTTATCAGACAAATGTAGTAATTCCGTTACTTGCAGTCGTGACTGTTCACTCCTTATACTCTTTTATGTGTTGCTGGCTTGACACCGGCGAAGGATACGCAAAGAGGTTTATGTGAAAAAATTGGCGGGAATAATTATTAAATTTAAGGGCGTGATTCTTGCGCTTTTTATTATCCTTACTATTGTTAGTGGTTATTTTGCGACGCAAGTGAAGACAAATTTTGACATATTTTCATATGTTCCGAAAGAGGCGTCTTCTACGATAGCGATTAATACGATGACTGAGGAATATGATCAAGACCTTCCGAATGCCGAAATAGGTATACCAGATCTCTCAATCATCGAAGCACTTGAAATGAAAAAAGTTTTAGCCGCATTGCCTTATGTGGATGAAGTGCTGTGGCTTGATGACCAATCTGATCTTGCGACACCTCTTTCACTGCTCGATAAGAAGGTTGTCGACGGTTTTTATTATGACGAAATGGCGCTGTATCACGTCACGATTAATGACGATTCAAAAGCGCAAGACATCCTGGTTGAACTTCAGGAGCTTGTCGGGCCGGATGGTGCCGTGCGTGGGCAAATTGTTGAAATGGCATTTATGCAGCGTGGTGTTACCACTGAAATGGGTCGTATTGTAGCGTTCATAGTCCCAGTCGCCCTTTTAATCCTGTTATTTGCAACGAAATCATGGTTTGAACCGGTTCTGTTCATGATTGTCATCTTTGTAGGGGTCTTGCTAAACATGGGATCGAACGCCATCTTTAAAGACGTATCGTTCATTACTCAGGCGGTCGGATCGGTTCTTCAGCTCGCTGTATCAATGGACTACGCTATTTTCCTTCTTCACCGTTTCAGTGAATACAGAGACGAAGGGCATACAATTGAAGATGCCATGAAACTGGCCATTGTGAAGAGTTTTACACCGGTTTTATCTTCTGCGTTAACCACGTTCTTCGGCTTTTTGACACTGATCTTTATGCGTTTCCAGATTGGTCCTGATCTGGGTATCGTGCTGGCGAAGGGTGTCTTTTTGAGTCTGATCAGTGTTTTCCTTCTCTTGCCAGTATTAGCTGTCTACACTTACAAAATTATCGATAAAACGACGCATAAATCTTTTTTACCATCATTTAAAGGTCTCAGTCGATTGGTAATTCGTATAGGAATTCCCATCATCATCATATGTGCGTTGATTACCGTACCGGCGTTTTTGGCTCAGCGCTCGAATTACTTTCTGTACGGATCTCAAAGCTACCCGGCAGGATCACGCGAAGCGGTCGATTCTGCTCGGTTGAACGAACAGTTCGGTGAAAATATGCAAATGGCTTTGCTGGTTCCCAAAGGCCAATGGGCAGTCGAACAGCAGCTCACGAAAGATTTGTTGCAAATTCCGGAGATGAAATCAGCGATCGGTTACGTGACGCAAGTAGGGACGGGTATACCGCCTGATATATTGCCGGATAGAATTCTCTCGCCCCTGATTTCCGATCATTACAGCCGCCTGATTCTGGTTGCGGAGTTGCCTGCAGAAAGTCCGGAAACTTTTGAGCTTGCGGAAATGGTTCGGGAGATGGTGGCCGATGCTTATCCTGGCGGCGGTACTCATCTAGCGGGAGCGAACTTTGTCATGCTTGACATGAAAACAACTATTAATCAGGATTTGTTTATCGTCAACGGGCTCGCGATACTAGCGATTGCGCTGGTCATTATGTTCGCCTTCCGTTCTCTTGCGTTGCCCATGATCCTTGTCATGACGATTGAGCTGTCGATATGGATCAATCTGGCAATTCCTTATCTTACGGGGACGCCCTTGAATTTTATCGGCTATCTCGTGATCAGTACAGTCCAATTGGGAGCAACGGTCGATTACGGCATTTTGATGGCTCAACATTATATTGATCACCGTCAACTGCTAAGCAGAAAAGAAGCAGCCATGAAGTCGGTTCAGACGGTTGCGGGATCGATTATCCCGCCTGCGTTAATTCTTGCGTCGGCCGGTTTCTTATTAAAAGCGATATCCAGCATATCCGTAGTAGCTGAACTTGGACAAGTACTCGGTGCCGGTGCCCTAATATCGCTTGTAATGGTGCTTTTCCTGCTGCCCAATTTGCTGCGGTTGTTTGACGGTTTTATTCAAAAAACGACATGGAAATTACAAATGGTTCCCGATCGTCATTCATACAGACGTAGACGGGCGAAAGTTATATCGGATTTAGATGCGATTGATCAAGAAAATTAATCCTGTGAATACAGGGAGGAACACAATGAATACAACACGTTTGAAAAAAAGAAAACAAAGCAGAGATAGAAATTGGATAAAGTCTGTCGTCGGTCTTCTTGCGATTGCGATCTTCCTTTCTTTTATACCGGGAATAGTAGAGGCAGACCAGGCAACTAAAGAGCTTGTAATCCTGCCAAATAATAGTTCGGCGAAAAGAGAAGTTGTCTACGGAAAGCTGAGTGCCAGAGGTGATGTCGAGCAAATTTATGTCGTCAATCATTTTCATCCGCAAAGCAAAACCACGCTGACCGATTATGGCAACTATGAAAATGTAATCCAGCTCACAGGAGCTATTGCTCCTGTTTTGAATAACTCAACGGTCACAATCGCTGAAACTGAAGGGCCTTATTACTACCAGGGCAATTTGGTCTCACGAGAGCTCCCTTGGGATTTTGATATTTATTATCGCCTCGATGGAGAGAATAGAAGGCCCAAAACGTTATCGGGTGAATCCGGTAAACTGGAGATGGAATTGGTGATCTCGCGAAATGAAGCGGTTGACCCCGCATTTTTCGATCACTATGCTCTTCAGATCAGCATCCCTATTGATCCCAATCGTGTAATTATTGAAGCTGCCACCGAGGGGTTTCTTATCTCCTCCGCTGGAACTGAGCATCAATTAAATTACATCGTACTGCCTGGTCAAGAGTCGAAGATTGAGCTAGTGCTTGATGTCAACGACTTTGCCATGGGGCAGATTACGTTGGCAGGCGTTTTGCTGTCATTTGATATGGATATGTCTGAAATGGAAGATCAACTTGCGCCCCTTGATGATCTTTCCGCCGGTATCGCTGATTTTGCTGAAGGCGCCGAACGCTTGAAAGCCGGCTATCGCGATCTCCAGGGTGCTTTTAAGTCAATTGTCGCAGGCAGCGGAAAACTTGTGGGTGGCGGGCGTCAGCTGGACCAGGGTGTCCATGAATTGCGTGACGGTGCGCATCAACTTCTCAATAATGGATCCGAACTGAAAGCCGGTTCAAAAGAGTTTTTGGGCGCTCTAAATATGATTATCAGCAGACTCCCTTCTTCTGAGGATATTCCAACGATTGACGGGGAAGACATTAAAAAACTAGAGCAGGTGATTGAATACCTTAATATGCTTGAACCTCTTTTAGATTCACTGTTGGAATTTGAAGATGATCTTGAAATGCTCAGAGGAATTGTCAATGAACTTATCGAATTAATCAATTTAATACAAGTTCCCGATATGGGTGATACCCCACAGACAGCGCAAGAGTGGCGTGCATATTTTGAGAGTTTAGGCATTGAAGAATTGCCAGAAGCATTGTACGAGAAGCTAGCCAATTTGTCAGGGATTGCAACCGACAATGGTGAAGAGCTTGAACGGATCAAGAATTTGCTTGATTCACTGGTCGTAATATCGCAAGGCATGCCGGAACTCGATATGAGTATAGGAGAAATGATCAATGAACTTAAGGGTCTAATTAATAAGGCAAACGAAATGATGGAATTAATTCACGAGCTTGAGCAGTTGCCCGCACAAATGGGACAACTTAAATCCGGAATGATTGAACTGCGGAATGGATATGTCAAGTTCGATGCGGGGCTGATTCAGTATATTGATCAAGGAGTAGGCGGAATTGCCGATGGATTGAATAAAACAGCTTCAGGGGCCACTGAGTACATCGACGGTGTCGCGTCGCTCAATGCGGGGCTTGACCAATACTATTCCGGAGGGCTTGTCAAGTTCTCTGGCGGAGTCGGGCAACTTTCTGACGGAGCATCTATATTGCGGGATGAAACGAGCGATCTGCGCCAAAAATTTGAAGATGCGATTCGTGAAAAACTCGATGAGTTCGCAAATGTCGGCTTTGAAACTGTTAGTTTCGTATCAGATAAGAACAAGGATGTTGCGAGCGTTCAATTTGTCTGCATGACAGAAGAAATCCCACCCGTCAACGGGAAATAGTCGAACAATAAACAAGTAAAAAGAGAGCGGTGCGTGACAATTTGTCGCGCACCGCTCTCTTGCAATGTAAGGGTAGCGTCAAATTTTACGCTTACTTGGTCCGTTTGAGTACCGTGTCAAGTGATCCTGATTCGTAGAAGGTCAAAGTGTCTCCTTCAATTTTAAACTGAATCTCTGTCGTATCCTTTTCACCAAAAAATTCCACGGTCAAAATGAGCTTATCTCCCGCAGTTTTGTATTTGGTCTTCATCATGTTCATGAGCTCATAGAAGCCCTTCATCTCATCGGGTGTGCCTTTTGGTGCTTCAAAAACTAATGTTCCGTTGCTCTTGAAGTTAAAGATAAGTCCCTCTTCATAGTCACTGCTATATTCAGCTGAAGAGACGGTCCATTTGCCGGTGAGTCCCGATTTCCCTCCTCCTCCGCCTCCTGAAGAGAGGACAAGAGCGAGAACGATAGCCAGAACAACAACACCTGCAACGATACCGATGATAAGTCCTGTTTTTTTCTTTTTGGGAGGTGCCTGCTGTGGATACCCGTAGGCAGGTTGCTGAGGGTAACCTTGCGGGGGATAAGCCTGCCCCTGGTAAGGTTGCTGAGGCGGTTGCTCATACTGTTGCTGTGCATACTGCTGTGGCTGCTGCGGTGGTTGCTGCTGTTGTGGCGGTGCTGGTTGCTGCTTCTGTGGCTCCTGTTGCTGCTGCGGTTTTTGTTCTTCCGGAGCATTGAGAGTCGCGCCGCAAGTTGTGCAGAAAGCCGCTTGATCCGAGTTGGGGGCTCCGCAATTAGTACAATACATTGTTCGTTCCTCCTATGGATTCACAGTGGTTCTTGTGCGAACCACGGCACTTGTGCGGAGCGGCGAAACCGCACGCACGGTGTGTCTGTTATTATCGTGACCGAAACAGGCTTTCCCTCACGGAGAGGTGCGGCGCATGTACGGCGATCACACTCTAGATATCTTGCATTTCAGCCATTGTCATTGTGGGCGAACTACAAACGTTGATCCTCTTTATTTGAGAGGAGCTCGCGGATATCCTTGAGGAGTTCGACCTCAGTTTCCGCAGTGTCTTCCAAGACCGGCTCTTCTTCTACTTGTTCTTTTTTACGGCGTAGCTTGTTGACGGCACGTATGATAAGGAAAAGGAAAAAGGCAACAAGGAGAAAGGTGATAACCGATTGGATAAGTAGGCCGTAAGAGATAGCCACTTCTTCTGAAACACCTTCGACGGCTTGTTTCAAAACGATCTTGAGTTGTGAAAAATCAACGCCTGCCGTCAAGTAGCCTACGATGGGCATTAAGATACCCTCAACGACACTATCGACCACAGATTTGAATGCAAGGCCGAGCACGAAGCCAACTGCCGCATCCAGAACGTTTCCGTTAGCGATGAATTCTTTAAATTCTTTTAACATCTTATGTCTCCTGATTCTCCGTTCATTAGGTTCGACTGTTACGCTCGCTACTTATGCAAGAAGTGACACATACACGGCTTGCCCGCTTATTGTGGTCAGTATATCAAAAATACTATTATACGTTGACTTATTCGTTACTTATACGGTATAGGATTTATTGCGCACGTGCAAAATGGCGCACATCGTCGGGGAGTTCGTCGAGATCGCAACTGACTGCCACGGTCATCTTGCAATCGACTTGTTTGCCCAGAGCTTCTAAATCCTTGATGAAACTAGCTAAATGATCGAGGTTGTCATCACGGACAACTTTAAAAATGCTGTCAATATAGATGTGTGAAATATCGTAATCCTTGGCGTTCATACCCGCAAGGAAAGCGATCAGTTGGCCGTATCCGCGGACGGGATACTCCCTGAGGTCAATGCGTCTGACCGAATAAGGAACCAGATGCTCAACGCCCTGTCCGTATTCGATAAAAACAATATTGTTATTCTTGTCCGACGCCATGCGATCCATCTCTTCTAGCATAAGCGGCGTTTTCCCTGATCCTTTTCCTCCGACAATTGCGTCAACGAACATGCTTTACCTCCACATTGGCACCCGCGCGTTGCACGAGTATTCTCGTCACAGCCTTGAGTAAATACTCAGTTTGTTTGTTATTCACATCATACGCTATCAGCAACAATTTTTGTATTTCAATTTTGGAGTATCCAGAGTTATTTTTTGATTCATCGAGATAATCAGGGGCTAGAAAACCTTTGAATACAGGAATAGAAGTTGCGTGTTAGCACAAGTTAGGATATTGTGTATACACAATGAAAAAGGGGCGAATCATGGCGATACGAATATTTGATGTTGACCTTCTGCGTGACGCTGTAGAGAAAATGTGCGGGCCTGTTGCCTGTGATATGCCGACAGATGTCCGGAGTGCAATCGAAACAGCCTTGACGGTCGAAGACGCAGCGAATGCTAAATCAGTCTTATCGGAATTATTGAAAAATTACGATATAGCCGCCGATGAACGGATTCCGATCTGCCAAGATACGGGAATGGTTGTTATTTTTCTGGACGTCGGTTTTGACGTCCATTTTATTGGAGATCCTTACGAGGCAATTGACGAAGGTGTCCGTAGGGGGTACAAAAACAGTGCGCTTCGTATGTCGGTTGTGGGCGATCCGCTCCGCCGCGTCAATACCGGAGACAACACACCTGCGCTTGTCACGACTAGGTTTGTTCCGGGTGACCGCGTTACGGTCACGTTCCTGGCGAAGGGTTTTGGGAGCGAAAATATGAGTAGACTTGCAATGCTCCTTCCTGCGGACGGGTTAGAAGGTGTAAGAGAGTTCGTAGTCAACACGGCGCGAAATGCCGGCCCTAACGCTTGCCCACCTCTTGTGATCGGGGTAGGAATTGGTGGCACATTTGATCACGTGGCACTGGCAGCCAAACGGTCTCTTGCCCGGGACATCGGCGACCATAACCCGGATCCGTTTTACGCGGAGCTCGAGCAATCAATTCTGGAGGAGATCAATCGGCTCGGTATCGGTCCGCAAGGACTCGGCGGTCGAACTACTGCACTTAGTGTCGCAATAGAAGTGTTACCGACACATATTGCCGGCTTGCCTGTCGCCTGCAACATCAATTGCCATGTCGCACGCCATAAGCAGGAGGTTTTGTGATGCAAAGTGATGATCAAGTCAAGCGCCTTAGGGCACCCTTCACTGAGGAAGTTGCCCGGAGCCTTCAAAGTGGCGACCGCATCCTATTATCCGGTGTTATCTATACTTTGCGTGATGCCGGCCATAAACGTCTCATAGAACTACTGGAATCTGGAGGCGAATCTCCTTTTCCCCTCAAAGACGCCGTGCTTTACTACGTTGGCCCAACGCCTGCGACCAAGGGTCGCGTTATCGGCTCTGCCGGCCCGACGACGGCTTCACGTATGGATCCCTATACGCCTGCACTGATAGAACGAGGCCTTCGCGGCATGATCGGCAAAGGATACCGTAGCGAGAGTGTTGTCGATGCGATCAAGCAATACGGCGCAGTCTACTTTGCGGCAACAGGAGGAGCGGGAGCCCTGATATCGCGCACAATTCTTGAGGCGCAAATAGTCGCGTGGGATGATCTCGGTACCGAAGCACTCCGCAGACTCGTTGTCAAAGACCTTCCACTAACTGTAATCATCGATAGTGAAGGCCGTAATCTCTATCACGACGGCCCTCAAGCTTGGCGCCGATCGCATGGATACGAGGATTAATTAGGTAATGGCGGAAAGTGAAATGACATCCCAAGTCAACTGTGACAACTTGGTAATCGTCGAAGAGCCGATCTATAAACGGCTCGCAGATTCACTTCGCGCAGAGATTACCTCAGGCAGACTTGTCGCGGGCGCGCGGTTGCCTTCGATGCGTGATCTTGCAACCGAGCGAGGTGTTTCGCTCGGAACCATCCGTCATGTCTATTCGCTCTTAGAACGCGAGCATTTAATCGAGTTGCGGCGAGGGCGCGGCACATATGTTACCATGCCCGAGCAGGAGAGTGACCCGACAGGTCGCAAAGAAAAGGCACTACTCGTAATCGATGATGCGATCCGGCACCTTTCAGAGTTGGGTTTCAATACACGTGAATCACAAATTTATTTTGAACTTCGGCTGCGGCAAAAAGAAGACGCGACTCGGCCGATCCGTATAGCCGTTGTTGCGGTAACTCCAGAAGAGCGCTCGATCATAGGCGTGTCACTTGACAACATCGACGTCGCCAGAGCGTATCGCATTTCTTATAACGATGTCATCTCACAACCGGAACGTCTCAACGCAGGGTTTGACTTTGTGGTTGCTCCGGCTCCGCTTGTAAAGGAGCTAAGTTTCTTCGTTCCGGATAGTGTCTCTGTGATGCCTGTCGCGATCACAGTTAGCCGCGGTACAATCGTGGCATGCCGCCGTATCCCGCAGGGCGCTCAAGTCGGTGTCCTGACTGTCAGTGCAGGATTTCAGGACATACTCCGCCAAGAGTGTCCTGAGATTTTGTTTGGGGCGGGCTCGCTGGAATTTGAACTATTTGGCAACCTTGAGCGGACAAGTTTATTTATCAAACGACACGATGTCCTCGTGTTGTCTCCTGATTACGCTAACTTAGTGGAAACGCCTGAAGCGGCACTTTTACGTCGTGAATTGATACAAAATAAAATTGTCATCCGGTCTGTATTTGTCTGTGACCAGGGTTCATCACTGTATCTTGGCAATGCGATAGAGGAACGTTACCGGGAATTGCGTGGATTTCTCCGCGAATGACAAGCGGGGGATGAGCTACAGGAGGTCAGGAAATATGGAAGAATTGAACGGCAAAAAGTTGGTTATCGGCGTCATCGGCGCAGATGTCCATGCCGTAGGTATCCGGATTCTCGACTATGCATTTCGAGGAGCTGGGTTTGAAGTTACTAACCTTGGCGTTATGGTATCGCAGGAAGAGTTCATCGGAGCTGCCGTTGAGACAAACGCCGACGCGATCATTGTTTCATCGCTATACGGACATGGTGAGCTCGATTGCCGAGGCCTGCGTGAGAAATGTGATGAGGCCGGCTTAACAGGCATCCTGCTTTACGTTGGAGGAAACATCGTGGTCGGCAAGCAAGACTTCGAAGACGTTGAAAAGCGATTCCGTGCTATGGGGTTTGATCGCGTCTTCCCACCGGGAACATCTCCCGAAGAAGCCATCCAAATGTTGAATCAGGATCTGGAAGTAGAATAAGTGCGCCCCGTTCTTCTTATCGATTTTGGCAGTACCTACACGAAGGCAACCGCCGTTGACCTCGATCAAGAGGTAATCCTGGGTACGTCCCCGGCTTTCACAACGTCGGACTCAGATATCGGGGAAGGTCTCACCCATGCCCTTGACCGCCTTTGTGAAAAGACGGGTGTTTTAGATTACACTGCCAGACTTGCGTGCTCATCCGCAGCGGGAGGGCTTCGCATGATGGTCTCCGGTCTTGTGCCAGAGTTGACGGCCCAAGCTGCAAAGCTGGCCGCTTTGGGAGCCGGTGCTAAGATCTGCCGTGTTTTTAGTCATGGTCTCAGCCGCCGTGACCTCGAAGAAATCCAGGCAGATCCACCTGATATTTTTCTTTTGACGGGTGGTACCGATGGAGGAAATCGAGAGTGCATCATCGGAAACGCAGAAAAATTAGCGACACTTACGGTTCGTTTCCCGATTATATTGGCGGGTAACCGCAATGCTGTCGATGATTGTGAAGATTTTTTATCTGAATTCCCCGTAACCCTTTGCCCGAATGTTATGCCTCATTTTGGTGAGCTCGATATAGAGCCGGTACAAAGAGAAATTCGGAAGCTTTTCCTGTCACGAATTGTGAGCGCGAGAGGTCTTTCCAAAACCCAAGAGTTGCTATCTGGGATTTTGATGCCAACTCCCTCTGCAATCCTATCGGCGATGGTGCTTCTCGCCGGAGGTACTGATCGGGAACCAGGATTGGGAGACCTTATGGCCATTGACGTGGGGGGAGCAACCACTGACGTTTATTCAATCGGCTGGGGTGAACCCGATGACATCAATATTATCTTAAAAGGTTTTGAAGAACCGTATGCCAAACGGACGGTCGAAGGAGATATCGGTGTGCGATACAGCGCACAAGGGATCGTCAACGAAACCGGCCTTTCCCAGATTGCCTGTCAAGCAGAGGTAACCGAGGATCAAGTGCAAGCTCTGCTTCTGGAGCTTACTTGTGACAAGTCCCTAGTTGCTCGCAAATGTGGAGATGCCATAGGAAGATTGGATGACGCATTGGCAGCGGGGGCGGTCGATATAGCGACACGTCGTCACGCGGGAACACTTAGTGAGGTTTATACGGTGACAGGAGTCGTACCTGTGCAAACAGGAAAAAATCTCAGGCGTATCCGCAGGATTATTTTGACAGGAGGTCCGCTTATTCACGCGGATGACCCGCTAGCCATCGCGCGCCGAGCACTGTTCTCAGATTCATGCCCCATGTCTCTGCGTCCGCTTCATGCAGAAATTTTAATGGATAGTCAATACATTCTATCTGCTATGGGCGTTCTGGCAGAACGAGAACCAGATGTGGCGCTCCGCATCATGAAAAAAGAACTCGTCCGGCTGGGTGAATGTCGGGCAACTGACGGTGATCGGCGAGTCGCCGGTCCAAATATAAAGTGATAGCGCTGCCGCTATTAAAATAACGAGGT
>LFTF01000061.1:19843-27819 GCA_001512945.1 Clostridiales bacterium DTU023
TCGGAGGTTTTGACTCAATGGCCAACAGGCAGAGACGTCAATCTGGAAGAAGCTTTTGACTATCATCGCAAGCTACCCGGGCACAAAATTTTCAGCCACAAGCTGAACCGGGCTAAAGAACAAGGTAGAACGCTTGTACAGCCAAGAGCCGGTGTACCGTTGATCCCCGATATGATCGAGCTTTTGACCTATTTGCAAAATGTTGGGCAAGCTGATTTGTTGCCGACGACGATTGACAGCTACACCAGACAAAATCGCTATCATGAAGCCGAGGTAGGAATCGCGGAATCGGTCAAAACGCTCAAGGCAATGCTAAACGGTTTTCCTGCTGTCAATCACGGTGTCAGCGGGTGTAGACAGCTTATCGACGCCCTTGACGCACCGCTTCAAATTCGTCACGGTACACCTGATGCTCGTCTATTGACCGAGATCGCCTATGCAGGTGGCTACACAAGCTATGAAGGCGGTGGGATTTCTTATAATATTCCCTACGCTAAAAATGTCTCGCTTGAAACGACTATTCGTGACTGGCAATACGTTGACCGTTTGACGGGTATTTATGAGGAAGCAGGTTGCCCGATCAATCGAGAGCCTTACGGTCCATTGACAGGAACACTTGTGCCTCCATTCATCTCACACAGTGTGGCAATTATCGAGAGCTTATTGGCAGCTGAACAAGGAGTCAAAAATATTACGGTAGGTTATGGACAGTGTGGCAACCTGGTTCAAGATGTCGCGGCTGTGCAGGTTTTGCAGAGTCTGGCAGATGAATATCTGCGTAAATACGGGTATGGCGATGTCAATGTCACGACGGTTCTGCATCAATGGATGGGTGGATTCCCGCAAGAAGAGTCGAAGGCTTACGCTGTCATTTCCTGGGGCAGCGCAGTCGCGGCACTGGCTCACGCAACAAAAGTGATCGTCAAAACGCCCCATGAGGCCGTCGGTGTACCGACCAAGGAAGCAAATGCCGATGGCATGCTTTGTACGCGTCAGATGATCAACATGCTTGGAGAGCAGAGCCTTAACACTTACAGTTTAAAGGATGAGAAGGTCATCATTGCATCTGAAACGCGCTGTGTGCTCGATCGATGCTTCGAACTCGGAAAAGGAGATATCGCCAAAGGGACGATCCTTGCCATTCGCTCGGGTGTTCTCGACATTCCTTTTGCGCCGAGTCGTTACAATGCAGGCAAGATGCTGCCTGCTCGCGACAATGAAGGGGCGATCCGGCTGTTTCATCCGGGCAATATCCCGTTGACTTCGGAACTGCTCGATTTGCACAAAGAGAAGATAGAGGAGCGGGCGAAATACGAAAATCGTCAGCCATCATTCCAGATGGTCATTGATGATGTTTACGCGATCAGTAAAGGGCGTCTCGTGGGACGGCCCAAACAATAAGTAGAGAATACTCCACCTGTAATACGGAAGTTGCGGATATGATCAAGTGACTCTCGGGATGCAGGGAGTGAATTATGTGTGTGGATAAGAAATGGGGAATTATTTAACATGAAAATTACAAAAGTCATATGCGCTCAGGGGCGTACAGGATTTTATTTCGATGATCAAAATGCGATCAAAGCCGGCGCAAAAAGTGACGGAATGTTCTATCAGGGCGAGGCAGTAACCCCTGGGTTTACAACTATCCGCCAGGCTGGCGAAGCGATCTCCTTGATGCTTGTCCTAGAGGATGGACAAATCGCTTGGGGAGATTGCGCGGCTGTCCAATACTCGGGAGCCGGTGGCCGAGACCCACTGTTTTTGGCTTCGGATTTCATTCCCGTAATCGAGCGGGAAATCGCGCCCAGGCTTGTTGGGCAGACGATAACCACCTTCCGAGACATGATGGGTGAATTTGAAACATTTACAGACCGCAAGGGAAATAGACTTCATACGGCAATCCGATATGGATTGTCTCAGGCCTTGCTTGATGCTGTCGCGCGCGCCACAGGCAAACTCATGTGTGAGGTAGTGGCTGAGGAATACGGTACTCAAGTAAGTAACGTCATGATTCCCATTTTTTCGCAGTCAGGTGACCAGCGCCATGATAACGCCGACAAGATGATCATCAAACAGGTGCAGGTGCTACCACACGCATTGATCAACAACATGGATAAGCTTGGTCCCGAAGGCGATACGCTCGCCGAATACCTTGAGTGGCTCCGCAATCGTGTCATTGAATTCAGGCAGGGTTCGGACTATAACCCGGTTTTCCATATCGACGTTTACGGTACAATCGGACAACTTTTTGGCTATGACAACATTGATGCCATCACGGATTATCTCGAACGCCTCGCTTCGATTGTGGATCCATTTGCTCTGCGCATCGAAGGACCGATAGACGCCGGATCGCGCGAGCAGCAGATTAAATGGCTTGCCGCGCTTACAGACCGTATTGACGAACGCGGTGTAAAAGTTGAACTGGTGGCCGACGAATGGTGCAATACATATGA
Organism: Clostridiales bacterium DTU023; assembly: GCA_001512945.1. Taxonomy (GTDB): domain Bacteria; phylum Bacillota; class Clostridia; order Saccharofermentanales; family DTU023; genus UBA4923. The sequence goes on from LFTF01000061.1 coordinate 22,297, forward strand.
AGATGTCCGGGCATTTGTCGACGCAGGTGCCGGACATATGATCCAGATCAAGTCACCTGACCTCGGCAGTCTTCACAAATCGGCAGAAGCCGTACTTTACTGCCAGCAGAAGGGTGTGAGCGCTTATCTTGGCGGAACTTGCAATGAGACAAGCAGATCAGCGGAAGTATGTGTCCATATCGCTATGGCGACCAAGCCCTCTCAGATTCTTGCTAAGCCGGGCATGGGGGTCGATGAAGGCATCATGATTGCCTACAATGAGATGCAACGCATACTAGCACTTCGAAAGTAAACTACCGATCACAAACAGGGCGTGCACATAGGAGGTTTCTATGGAACTAATCCGCAAAGCGAAATCAGGAACGCTGGAATCCAGTGATGTCCTCGTCACAGTGGAGCCTGCTGGCGAACTTATCATCACACTCGATTCTCCCGTCAAGGAGCAATTTGCTTGTGCAATTCTGGAGACTGTCCGCGGAGTACTGGAAGATTTCAGTGTCCGGACGGGGAAGATTGAGCTTGCCGATCAAGGAGCACTCGACTGCACAATTCGAGCACGTCTCACGACAGCTTTGAAGCGGGCATCCCAACCAGCCGGAGGTGAAAAATGAGACGCTCTTTATTGTTTTTACCTGGCAATCAACCGGGTATGCTCCAGAGCGGTGGCGTACTCCCGGCGGATACCCTGATCTTTGATCTTGAAGATTCGGTCGCGGCAGGAGAAAAGGATGCGGCGCGTGAACTCGTGGCCTCGGCGCTCCGGTCATTTGATTTTGGGCGACGCGAACTATCCGCGAGGATCAATGATCTTGAAACCAAACACGCATTTACCGACCTTAAGACCCTCATACCAGCCGGCATTGAAACCATTATGCTTCCCAAAGTGTCGGGCGGGGATATGGTTCAGCAAGTGGCTGCCCTGTTTGATGAGATTGAGTTGGAGCACGGCATCGTCAAAGGCCGAATCAAGATCATTGCCCTGATCGAAACGGCTTGCGGCGTCGAACATGCGTATGAGGTAGCGGTCGCCTCTCCGAGGGTGGTGGCACTCGCGCTCGGTGCGGAGGATCTTGCTGCGGATCTTGGATGCGCGAGAACCAAGGAAGGTCGTGAGATTTTTTACAGCAGGTCGAGACTCATCATCGCAGCCAAAGCAGCGGGCATTGAAGCGCTTGATACGCCATTTACAGATGCGCGCGACACAGAGGGTTGTTATGAAGACGCCTTGTTCGCCAGGAGTCTGGGATATGCAGGTAAACTTTGTATTTCCCCCCACCATCTCGATTCAATACATCGCGCATTTATGCCTAGCAAAGCTGAGATCGAATTCGCGCTTGATGTGACAGAGGCAATGCGACGTGCCAAGGAAGATAAAAGAGGCGCTGTCTCACTTCGTGGCAAGATGATTGATTTGCCGGTTCTTCTGCAGGCAGAGCGCACGCTGCATCTGGCGCGAGCGGCCGGTTTGATTCAGGAAGAACCAGATGGGGAGAATAACCATGAAGCGTGACAACAAAGTAATGCCTTCGCTGGCGGAGGCGATTCGTCAGACGGGTCTGCGAGACGGAATGACTGTATCGTTTCATCATCACCTGCGAGATGGCGACGCCGTTCTAAATCTTGTCCTAGCCGAATGCGAGAAGCTCGGCGTACGTGACCTTACCGTCAACGCGTCTGCTTTGATGGCTTGCCATCACCCGATTGTCGATTTCATCCGCAAAGGCACGGTGACGGGTATCGAGTGCAATTACATGCATCCGGTTGTCGGCCACGAGATCTCAAAAGGATTGCTTGCTCGTGAGGTCATTTTCCGCAGCCACGGTGGCAGGCCCGCAGCGCTTGAACGTAAAGAAGCGCACATAGATGTGGCTTTTATCGCGGCGTCCACCTCAGATCGGGCAGGTAATTGCAACGGCCGCGATGGCCGTACAGCATTCGGATCCATCGGCTACGCAATGCCGGACGCTGAGCATGCTGACAATGTTGTAGTAGTGACTGATCATCTTGCTCCATATCCGGTTAGTGTAGCGTCGATTGATGAGAGATATGTGGATGCTGTTGTCGTGATCGATTCGATCGGTGATCCGGACAAAATTATGTCGGGGACGACACGCGTGACACGTGATCCCATAGGCCTTCTGATCGCAGATTACACGGCGCGCGCACTATCTGCGTCCGGCCTTTTGGAAGATGGACTTTCTTTTCAGACGGGAGCGGGCGGAACGTCTCTCGCGGTTGCGTCTTTTATAGGGGAGATCATGCGAGGGCGCGGAATTAGGGGAAGCTTCGCATCGGGCGGAATAACGGGCATGCTTGTCGATTTGTTTCAAGAAGGATTGTTTGAAACTCTGATCGATGTTCAATGCTTTGATCGTGATGCGGTGCGCTCCATCCGAGACAATGAAAAGCACCGTGAGATAAGTGCTTCAACTTACGCCAGCCCCGCGGTGAAAAGTTCAGTGGTCGATCACCTCGATATCGTAATTCTCGGTGCTACCGAGATTGATTCGCAGTTCAATGTCAACGTCCATACGGACTCCAACGGATTCATCATGGGTGGCTCAGGCGGTCACAGTGACACAGCGGCCGGCGCGAAACTCTCTGTAATAGTGGCACCGCTGATCCGCGCAAGACTGCCCCTTATTGTTGACCGTGTCGGCACGATCTCGACGCCAGGAAAAGATGTCGATCTGCTTGTAACGCAATATGGACTTGCCTGCAATCCGGAAAAAACAGAACTGGATTATCGGCTGAGAAGCGCCGGACTTCCAGTCTTCACTATCGAAGAGTTACATGAGAGGGCGGTTGGAATCACGGGAGTCCCGGGACGACATCCGTCTCAGGGACGACCCGTCGCCCGCGTGGTCAGCCGCGACGGGGACCTACTTGACATCATCCGGGCAGTTAATCGGTAGGGAGTGTGAGTTGTGCAGTCAAAAAACCGCCGGTTTTGTAGCCGGCGGTTTTTTATTGCAAAAATAATAGAATTTTAAGGTGTTGCCTCGCTTTTTCGAAAAATAACGGAGGTTTTGAATCGCTTCCGACTTTCCATTGATCCCAAGGTATAGCGGATCGTGTCAGTGAGCGGACGCACGGTATAACCGAGTTCCCTTTTTGCCTTCTCATTGGAGAATTGATGCGGAGTACTCATTGTGTAGAGTGAATAGGGCGTGAGAAGAGGCGTTTTTCCTGTCTTTTTGGACCACCACTCAGTGAAAGGGGCTGCTAATTTAGCAAGCCAAAAGGGCGCTGTGGATTTGAATGTTTTGCGACCCGTCATTTTTGCGGCTTCGTTCATGATGTCGAGCACACTTGCGTCATGGCCTGTAAGGTTATAGCTTTGCCCTGTCCGGCCGAATTTTGCGGCGGCAATCAAACCATCAGCCACATCGAGGACATCAACGAAGTCGTAGGAACCATGAATCATGGCTGGGAGTTTGCGATCGACAAGCTTTTCGAACAGGCGGGTAAAATGGCCACTCAAATAATCGTTGGGACCGATGATGCCAGACGGTTGCACAATAACTGTCTCAAGTCCGTCTCTCGCGGCATCCAGCACGAGTTGTGATGCCATGGCTTTCGATTTTGCGTAATCGCCGTGGAGAAGATCAGGTTCGTAATGATCACTTTCTTTGATTACAGTACTAAAATCCTCAGGAAGTGGAAGTGTGTGAATTGTGCCACAGTAAAGAAAGCGCTTGACGCCGTATTTTTTTGCCGCGGTGAGCATGTTTTTTGTTCCCTCGACATTGACGTCATAGATGCGCTGTCCTGCTTTCGCATAAATAGAAATCATGCTTGCGAGATGGAGGACTGTGATATCAAAATCTTCCAACCCGTTGTACAGTGAATCGAGGCTTGCTGCGTTCGTGACATTTCCGGAGATCACCTCGCAATTGAGCCCTTCAAGGGCCAGAGGGCGTTCCTTTTCCAGTATGAACGCACGAACGAGTTCATCCTGCTGGAGGAGTTTGCGGACAACGTTGTTGCCCAGATGCCCCGAAGCACCTGTCACGAGCCACATTCTTTTCTTTTCTACAGTCGCTATCGACATGGTCTCAATCCTCGCTGTAGTGGACAGATATTTCTATACCTATTTTCATCACTACTCTTATATACAATCATAACAATACCTGCTGACTTTATTGTCAACTCAATGTGATCATAATGCATGACACTGTGTCATTTTGGGACATCTTATAGCCAGACGTGGTAGCGTCTGATAAACAATTTCTTTGTCACTGAAACGAGAACCATATAACCCATGACCACAAACGCGAGGAACGCGAAGAAAGGCCATGTAAGAGGCGCAAGATTTAGCAAGCCCGCCAGGGGGGAGAAAGGTAGGATGGTCAGCGTGATAATACCCCAAATGGTAAGCAGCATGACGGGAGCTGAAGCGCGAGATTCTATGAAAGGAATTTTCGGTGTGCGGATCATGTGTATGACAAGTGTTTGCGTCCACATTGATACGATCAGCCATCCAGCCTGGAACGTCGCTATGAACAATGCGATCTGAGCAGGGTCTGTCAGTTGATGGAAGGGTGCGCCGACAATCGCGGGACAAAGCCAGAAGTAAAGAGCGACGTAGGACAGGATGTCAAAGACGGATGACGTGGGACCGATCCAAAGCATAAAACGACTGATCGAGCTTGCGTCCCATGTCCTGGGTTTGCGAAGGTAATCTTCATCGACGTTATCCCACGGAAGCGAAGCGCAGGAGATGTCATAAACAAGGTTGAGAATCAAGATCTGTATTGCTGTAATGGGCAGGAAGGGGAGGAATGCCGCGGCGACGAGAATAGAAAGCACATTACCGAAGTTAGAAGAGGCTGTCATCTTGATGTACTTGATCATGTTCGCATATGTTTTTCTGCCTTCAATAATTCCCTTTTCCAGTACCATGAGGTCCTTTTCCAAGAGAATGACGTCCGAGGCTTCTTTTGCGATGTCGACGCCGGTGTCGACCGAGATTCCCACGTCGGAATCTTGCAGCGCGGCGACGTCGTTAATGCCATCACCCATATAGCCGACACTGTGTCCGGCTTTCCGCAGGAGTGTTACGATACGTGATTTTTGCAATGGAGCAAGCCGCGCAAAGACGGTTGTCTTTTTCGCTTCTTCTGTTAAAGTATCGTCGTCCATTACCTCAATATCATCACCTGTGAGCATGTGCTCAACATCAAGACCGACCATACGGCAGATGGCGCGAGATACTTTTTCGTTATCACCGGTCAAAACTTTTACTACGACGCCATGATCGCGGAGGGCTTCGATTGCCGCCCCCGTGGTTAATTTGGGTGGATCGAGAAATGCGAGATAGCCAATTAGTACCATATCGACCTCATCCTCAATTGAGAACATGCCGACAGGGGAAGGATTTGTCTTCTGGGCGACGAGGAGGACGCGAAGTCCTTTGTCATTGTAGACGTCAACATCGCGCCGAATACGTTGTGTGGTTGCCTCATCAAGCGCAACCACCTGGTCATCAAATTGAGCATGCGCGCAAACGCTAAGCATTTC
>LFTF01000061.1:27828-28406 GCA_001512945.1 Clostridiales bacterium DTU023
AAATCGAAGGGTATTTCGTCTACTTTGATGTACCGATCCTTGAGCCTCAATAGTTTGTCTGGCTCGTGTGTTTCCTGCTCATGCGTCTTTTCGACGATGGCGCGGTCCATATGATTTCGAAGACCCGTTTGGAAATACGAGTTGAGGTACGCGTGCTTGAGTACATTTACGTTTTCTTTGCCGGTCAGATCAAAGTGATACTCTAACGCGACACGGTCCTGCGTGATTGTGCCTGTTTTATCGGTACAAAGGATATCGATTGAACCGAGATTCTGGATGGAGTTCAAATTTTTGATGATGACTTTTTGTTTTGACATATGAACGGCGCCTTTGGCGAGGCTTGCCGTCACAATCATCGGGAGCATTTCGGGGGTCAGTCCTACCGCAAGCGAAATAGCGAGAAGGCCTGCTTGCAACCAATTTCCTTTAGTTAGACCTGCAATCAGGAAAACGATGGGAACCATTACCAGCATGAATCGGATGAGTACAATCGAGACGTGGTTGACACCGCGCTCAAACGACGTCGGCGACGGTTTTTCTTTGAGGGTTTTCGCGATTTGTCCAAAGATTGTGTCCTG
>LFTF01000061.1:28424-29138 GCA_001512945.1 Clostridiales bacterium DTU023
GAATTGTCTTCGGAAGCCTCGACTGTTTTCTCAACGTGCCCCGATTCGCCCGTCAATGTGCTTTCACTCAAAAACAAGTCTTTCGCGGCCAGGATTCTGAGGTCGGCGGGGATCATGTCACCCGCCGCGAGCTGGATGATGTCGCCGACAACCGCTTCCTCCATGATCCGCTCTTGCTCGCCATCTTCCTTTCGGACAATGGCTGTTGTGTTGACGATCATGCTGGTCAGTTTTTCGGCCGCATTGCCGGAACGCATTTCTTGAATGAACCGCAACAGACCAGACATGATCACCATCGCGCTTATGAGAATAACGGTTACGTAACTCCGTTCCTCAATGGGTGCAAACGCAATATCGGTTAATGCTGAGATCACGGCGAGCACTATCAGAATCAGCGTAAATGGGTTGATAAAAGCCGCGAATAGCCGTTCGATAAGCGTTATTTTGCGACCACGTACAATGACATTGTCACCGTAAAATTTGCGACTCTCGTCGATTTCATCCTCCGTCAAGCCCTCGAGTCGCGAATTCATTTTTAGTAATACATCATCCACAGGCAAATGAGCACACTCGAGCAAACGTTGTTGCACAACTTGAGATATTTCAGCCGGCTTGTTCAATGCTTCGCGTGTTAATCTTTCCTTGGTTTTGATATGAGAGTCTTGTGGCATGCTGCCTCCTTGTTACGGTTATTATGTAACAGTCTAGCCTGAA
>LFTF01000061.1:29164-70159 GCA_001512945.1 Clostridiales bacterium DTU023
AAGTCACCTGTGAAAGTGGATTGTAACTATATTAGCAAGGTGATGTAAGGAGTACCGTCAATGTCTTATTCAGATCGAATGCAGGGCAATCACCTCTACAGTGTGCTTCTCTCTCCCCGCGGCGCACCGCGTATGGTGGACCAGGGAAGACAGATCGCGCAGCAATTTCTGTCACCATTTGATTCTCTAATTGGCTTAATCGGGGACAGTGGGTCGGGGAAGAGTATCTTGCTAAAAGGAATGTTTCCCGGTCTCGAGCTCACGAATGACGACGAAGGAGTCAACGTGCGCCCCTTGCCAATTCTGGATCAAGATGACACAGGTTTTTTCACCCCCCACACATACCACATCGACATACGGTTCGAGATGGGGTTTAGTCAGGTACATGAATTGGCAGACGCGATCCGCCTCGCATTGGAGCGGGGAAAGCGCGTGGTCGTCGAGCATTTCGATCTGATTTATCCGCATCTTGGGATGAACGCACATCTCCTCATTGGTATTGGGGAGGAAATTATTATCACTCGGCCAAGTGTATTCGGCCCAGAACCGGATGACATCAAAAAAGTGGTATTCGCGTCAATTAACAACCGGCGGATGGCACATACGGCGGAAGATCTTTTGGAACATTGTCTCATTGATCAACGAGTTTATCACTTTGATCACAACGACGTGCGCTCGGGGTTCATCCTTTCATTTCACGACCGCCCTACACTTGACCTTCGTGCGCTTGAAAGAGATGTAAAATCGTTGATCGCACAGAATCTTCCAATTTCTTATCTCGACAATACACACGTCATGATCGGGGATCAGCGTCACTACTGTACGGGACCGCGCATGCACGTCAAATCGACGGGGGAGATCCGAAATTTTCAACTTTACCACGAATTTCTAGTACATCCGATCACGAAGGATTCTCAGATACTCGGTCTAGTAAATATACCGTCAGATTACAAGCTTTCCGAGCTCAACTCACTTCAATTGATGACGTTCTCTGAACCGGACAGCGACGGATCATAAGAGAGTGCCCGGTTGTAATGAATTTTCGGCGACACATAACAGGGCAGTGACTCTGGATGAGATGCTGTCTGCGCGGGATCTCCGCGTCCTTAAGCAGCGAGAGATGTTGAAGCAATTCGGCTGTCCAGTCATCTCCATGACGCTTAATATGCCGGGCGCTATAAAGCGAACACGACTCTCAAATTACTTCTTCGAACGCGAACTGCGTGCTTTAAAATCAGTTTTGATAAGCCTTGGGGCAACGGTCGTTCAGGAAGAATCGACACATGTGGCAACGGGTGATGAAGCTCTGATCGCCGTTCGCGATTTCATACCGGAGGCGATCAAGTCACTTGCGGTCGTGATCGAAGAACACACCAAGGCATCAAGACTCCTTGATCTTGATGTGTTTCGTGAAGACGGAACAGCGATCGATCGCAAATCACTCGCGATGACTCCCAGAAGATGTCTGCTTTGCGAAGAATCTGCCGTTCTCTGTGCCGCAACCGTTCGCCATTCCTCTGAAGCCTTGCAAGAGGAAGTACGACTCCTCCTTGACGGTTACGCGTGCAATGAATTGGCGGATATTCATGCGGGGATGGCAATGGAAGCATCGTCATTTGAGCTTATGGTTTCGCCCAAACCCGGACTGGTGACTTTTTATGAAGCTGGTTCCCACGAAGATATGGACCGTTTTACTTTTGTAAAAAGTCAGTCTGTTCTAGCAAATTATTACCGCGCATCGTTTCAAACGGGGTGGAAGCGAAGTCTCCCACAGACAGAAAAGGCAATGTGGCTCAGGCACGAAGGTATTCTCGCGGAACAGGCCATGTCTGAGGCGACAAAAGGTGTTAATACACATCGCGGTTGGATTTATCTATCGGGGATTTTGTTAAACGCGATGGGTGAATACTGGAGCGAATTTTTCTCCGGCGATGGAGTAGTTCCAGTTGCGGCACAGCCGAGCAGTGTGTTGCAACCATCCTTTGAGGGCGCACAACTGTCGCGACGTTCGGCTGACATTGCGCGAGAACTCGAACAATCACTCAGTCAAATCACTCATTTCTCCTATTTGAATGAACGTTTAAATGCAGAGGACAGCATAAAAGGGATTCGCGAAGAAGCATGTCACGGTTTCCCTAGCTTGTTTGATGTCGGCTATCCCGTTCTGCGTGATTCGCTTGTAATGGGGCACGATGACAATACGACCGGCTTGCGCACGCTGATTGCGCTTCTCGGCATTACGTCGGATACAACACTCATCCGACGGGCAGGTCGCGAACGCGCATCGGATATCAGGGAGATGGTACGTGATCGGCTGATCGCAGGCAGCCGCGGGGCAACCGATGAAACTGCGATTGTAACGGGAGCGCTAGCTTTAACAGAAAATGAACTCCATGAGTTCCTGGATGATTTGTGCAGAATGTTCGTCGGGAAGCGCTTAAGCTGCGGAGGCGTTGCTGATCTTATAGCAGGGAGCCGTCTCGTTTATCGATTTTTATTTGAGATATGTCATTGACCTGTAATACTGTCTGTATTGAAGGGTTTCGGAGACGGTGCTATACTGACACAAAGTCGGCGATAGTAATCGATGTCTTTATGTGTGGGAAGGAATTATAAAATGCTCGATAGAACCCCTGATAAGGGAAGCGAATCCGATCAGACAACGCGTCCGCATCAAGCAGTAACGCGTAGCCGTCCTAAGGTTCGCAAACGTAGAATCGTCACCGCGGGAACACGTGGGCGTCTTCTTTTCTACGGACTTCCTATCACTGCTTTCGTCTTGATATTGACACTTTTTGTAGTAAAAGTTTCAACTGTTAAACAGACACATGTCCCTTTCCAAGAATTTGCCGGTCTTCAGCAAGCCGATGGACTGATCGACCGAGACAATCCCGTATTGATCCACTCACCCACCGAAACTTCTCCCAGTCAAGACATTAAACCAACTATAACAACTCAAACAACCGTCACAACTCAACCAATTGCAATAACTGACCCTTCATCAGTGTTGCCTGAAACGGAACCGTCTCCTTCGGACTCGACTGATCCTGCGGAGGACTTGCCCGAGGCAACCATTATTATGATTGAGAAAGTTAAGACTGTTTTCGTAATCAAAGAGTTAGCTGAGATATATGACTTGCCTGCTGAGACATCAGATATCCTTGCCACCGCCGGTTTGAATAACGTATTAATCAAAATTGGAGAGGCGGATGGATGGACTTCCGTAAGAAATAATCGAGGCGTTGAAGGTTTTGTCAGGAGCAATCTTGTCGGAGAGACCCAGGTCTTTATCCCCCAGACTGGAGCGACCTATTACGTTCAAAATTACCAAAGCAATATCCGGGTAGGTCCCGGCCGCCAGTATGAAACTGAGGGCTTTGGTCTGCGAGGCATGACATTGAAAGTGCTGGAGGCAGGTGATGAATGGTCGAAAGTCAGGACGGAAAATGGTGTCTCCGGCTACATGCTGAATGATTTGTTTGGTCCGGCCAAGCCGGCTCAAGAAGTCGGCGAGATTGATCGTGGACGCTACATGTACGTCGACACAGACGTAGCAAATTTGCGTGACGCGCCGTCGCTCGATTCTGAACTTATCGGAGCGGCATTTATGGATGACCGAGTGTACCAGGTCGCTGATAACGGTGGGTGGTCAAGAGTTAAGACAGAAGGCGGCATTACTGCATATGTTAACAATGACCTTCTACGCGCCACCCCCCCAGCCAATCCATTCCAAAAAACAAACAGAACATTCTACGTCGCGACAAGTTCTGTCAACGTGCGCAGTTCACCGACAACAGATTCTGAAGTTCTAGAGAGAATGAAACTTGATCAGGCTGTGCTTGAGCTCGAGGCTAACGACGCATGGTCGAAAGTTAAGTTGAGTAATGGGAAAATCGGTTTCATAAGCAGTGATCTTTTAACATCAGTTGTACCTCCGCCCGCCGGATTCAAAAGAACAACAGGTTCGATTTATGTGAATACAGGCGCGGCAAATATTCGCTCGCAACCAAATACTAATTGCACTATTGTTACAGTCGCCCGCTATGGGAATAAACTTACACTTAAAGCGACCGGACCTGACTGGTCAATGATTGAAACGTCAACCGGCCAGACAGGGTATATCTCCAATGATTTGATCTCAAAGGATAAGCCGGCCCCACCTACTACTGGTAGTGGAACGGGCAGTGGTGGCGGAACGAATAATGCTGGCGGAACAAGTAGCAGTGACAAGGATGCCGATGCAAGGCAACGCGTCGTTGAGATCGCGAAATCTTGTCTGGGATTGCCTTACCGTCTGGGCAGCAGCAATCTGAGTGCTATGGATTGTTCAGGGTTGGTCAAATACTGTTATGGAGCTATTGGTTATAAGAATATACCGCACGGTTCAGATCCTCAGGCACGCCAATTAGGCACGAGAGTAACCTTTACAGGCCGCGATTTCTCCAACCTTTTGCCAGGCGATCTCATATTCTTCAGCAGAGGATATGGTTACCACCATGTCGGAATCTATATCGGCAACAATAAGATGATCCACGCCGTTAGTCGCAGGGGCGTCATCTGTGATGATCTTACGACCTACTCCGTGGTGCCAGTGCGTGTCAACCGAGTTCTCAACTGACGGACCGGTGAATAACTATGATTTCGAGATGGACGCGGTCATTGAACGCGTCCATTTTTAATAAGAGAAAGTGAAGGACGGGCGCATGCAACAGGCGGAAGATATTTACATTGAAAATGCCTCGGAGTCAGACAAAAAATGCGATGCTGTTATTTCTGTAATTGTTCCCTTTTATAATGAAGCCGGGCAGATTTTGATGACGCTTGAATCGATCGGGAAGGTTTTGGAAGCAACCGGGTTGCGTTATGAAATCCTTGCGATTGATGATGGTTCACATGATTCAACATGGGACGAACTCGTTGCCTGCGCGGCCAAAGATTCAGCCATACGGCTGTTTCGTTTTTCCCGTAACTTTGGCAAGGAAGCGGCAGTCTGCGCAGGATTGGACGAAGCGTTAGGGGACGCTGTTATCGTAATGGACGGTGATCTACAACACCCACCGCGCTACATTCCTGAAATGATCAAACTGTGGCAGGAAGGATTTGAAGTCGTTGAAGGTGTAAAAACGGCGAGAGGCAAAGAGCCCCTATTTTCGCGACTTTTTGCCAATGTGTTTTACGGTATGTTCGGCAAACTGTCAGGCTATAAATTGAAAAATGCTTCCGACTTTAAACTGCTTGATCGGAAGGTTGTAGACAGTTGGAATATACTGCCTGAAAAGGAAACGTTCTTTCGCGCACTGTCAGCCTGGTTGGGTTTCAAGCGTGTGACGTTCCCGTTTTTTGTCGACGAACGGTCGACAGGAAAAAGCAAATGGGGTTTTCGAAAGCTTTTCCGACTGTCTATTAACGCGTTGACCGGTTTTTCCTCGCGTCCTCTCCTATTGATTAACAGTTTGGGAGCAATTTTTCTGATTGGTTTTTTCATACTCTCCATTCAAACACTTATTAAATATTTTAGCGGGCAGGCAGCTACCGGTTTTACAACGGTTATTTTGCTCCAGCTTCTCATTGGTAGCATGGTCTTGATCAGTCTTGGATTGATTGGTATATATATTGACAGTTTGTTCCGTGAAGTTAAGGCGAGGCCGCGCTACCTTATTTCGGAAACATTTGAGAAGTCTGCGGTCGAAACTATGGATGAGTCCTCGTATGAGGGAGAAGCTTCCTGATTCGCGGCTTGTCCGCTTCCTAGAAGACACGACCCAGTCGGGTGGAGTTGATTTTCATTTGCACTCCTATTTCTCTGACGGCGCTCAATCTCCAACAGCATTGGTTGAAGAAGTGTTGCGCAAAAAGCTGTTCGCTTTTTCCCTGACAGATCATGACACAATGGCAGGAAATTTTGAAGCGCGAGACGCGCTCAGGCAGATATGTCCCACCTCGCGCGACATATCTGATTATAAGCCGGGAGATGAAAAGCGTAAGGGGGAGATTCCTTGGTTTGTTCCGGGTGTCGAGTGCAGTACTCAATTTGAAGACCAAGAGATTCATCTGCTCGGCTACTTCACAGAAGTCGACCCCCCTGAAATGAAGCAATTTCTTAAAAAACAAGCAGATCTGCGAGTAAAGCGCAATGAGGCGATGATCAATAAATTAAATGCGCTAGGTTACCAGATCACACCATTCGAATTTCGCCGATACGGCGTAGATCAAACCGTACTCGGTCGAGTCCATATGGCGCTTTGGCTCGTTGAATATGCTGGATTTCCGTCGATAAAAGAAGCATTTCGCAGACTCCTAAATGAAGGATGTCCTGCCTTTGTTCCGCGCGAAAAGCACACCGTAGAAGAAGTAGCGGGTGCGATCGCCAAGTCAGGCGGCGTGACGGTTCTTGCCCATCCCCAACAGTACCGTTGGTGTGAGGATATAAACTCACCGGAAACGACTCAATCATTAACGCGTTGTTTCTCTGACTGTCAGTCGATGGGAGTTCTAGGCGTTGAGTGCTTCCACGGACAAGCGAGCCAAGAGGAATCGCAGTTGATGAGCGAAGTCGCAAAGGGACTGGGAATGATCTGTACCGCCGGTTCGGACAGCCATGGTCGTGACGACCAGCATGCGCACATGTATGAAGGTGGAACTGTTTTTAACCTAGATTGAGCGTTCGTCTTCTAAGTCATTTACTCGACATCGTGGACTCAGTAGAATATCTGTTTTGGCTACCGCGTTCATTATTGTGATCAAAACTAATAAAAAGATGTATGAAAAGTTACTGTCGCAAACGACAAACAGCGTTAAAATAGATGGGTTAACAGTGTAGTTGTTACATTGGGAAGAAATTACAGATGGGCGTCCGATTTAAGAGATACCTATGGAGATAAGGGGAGGATCAAGATGATTATTTACGACAAGAAAACGATTGATGATGTAGAGGTTAAGGGGAAACGCGTATTGCTTCGTGCGGAGTTTAACGTGCCGCTCGACAAAAAGACCAACGAAATCACAGATGACCGCCGGATCCGGGCGGCGCTTCCGACTATCCGCGCGCTCTCGAGCCGCGGAGCGCGACTGATTATTGTTTCCCATCTTGGTAGGCCCAAAGGGTTTGATACAGCTCTATCATTGGCTCCCGTGGCCAAACGTCTTTCCGAATTGCTCGGCCAGCCTATCGAAATGGCCGAAGATGTCATAGGTGATAGCGCCATGACGAAATCGAAAGCTCTCGGGGACGGGGAGATACTTCTTCTTGAGAATGTGCGTTTCCATAAAGAGGAGACAAAAAATAAGCCTGAATTTGCTCGTAAGCTTGCATCCATGGCTGAGCTCTACGCAAGTGACGCGTTTGGCGCAGTTCATCGCGCTCATGCCTCAACAACAGGTGTCGCATCGTTTCTCCCCGCCGTTGCGGGATACACAATCAATCGGGAACTCGAAATGCTCGGCCGAGCAGTTGGTGACCCTAAGCGTCCATTGACAGCTATTCTGGGTGGTGCCAAGGTATTCGACAAAATCGGTGTGATTAAAAATTTGATTGATAACGTCGACAACCTCTTGATCGGAGGAGGTATGGCGTATACATTCCAGGCGGCCAAGGGATGGCCGGTGGGAACATCTCTTTGCGAGACAGACAAGCTCGATCTTGCCAGAGAACTTATGAAACTTGCGGAGGAAAAAGGCGTCAATCTCGTTCTTCCTGTCGACACGACCGTGGCTGACAGATTTGCAGAAGACGCTATCCCGGTGGTTGTCCCCGCAGACAAAATCCCTGATGACATGATGGGTCTTGACATCGGTCCTGAAACAGCCAATCTTTTTAGCGAGATTATCAAGAAATCCGGAACCATCGTCTGGAATGGACCAGTGGGTGTTTTTGAGTTTGAAGCGTTCAGTAATGGAACACGCCAAATCGCACGCGCCATTGCTGAATCGGATGCTATCTCCATTATCGGAGGCGGTGATTCAGCGGCAGCAGTCGAACAGCTCGGTTTCGCTGATAACATGACGCACATATCTACGGGCGGCGGAGCTTCACTCGAGTTCTTAGAAGGCAAAGTACTGCCTGGGATCGACTGTCTGCTTGACCGCGACCCACGAAGCCGCGTAGTCGCCGGCAACTGGAAGATGAACCTTGGCGTACCGCCAGAGGCAGTATCTTTTATAGAAAAGTTGCAACCACTGGTTGCCGACTCACCGTCAAAGGTGATTGTCGCCGTTCCGTATACAGCATTAGATGCGGCAGTGGCACTTTGTGCGGGAACGCCCATCCGCGTGGCGGCACAAAACGGCTACCAAAAGGATCAAGGAGCTTACACGGGTGAGATTTCGATGAAAATGCTAGCTGAAATGCACGTTTCTTATGTGCTAATCGGCCATTCAGAGCGCCGCGGATACGCGAAAGAAACGGACGAAAATGTCAACGAAAAACTCAAAGCGGCTCTCGCATGGGGTGTCCGTCCGATCGTCTGCTGTGGTGAATCTAAAGAGCAGCGTTTGAATGGAGAGACGGAAGCGCACCTTGCAAAACAAATTGAAAAAGCATTTAATGGCATATCGGCTGGATCACTTTGTCAAATTATGGTCGCGTATGAACCAATCTGGGCAATCGGAACAGGTGATACCGCGACGCAGGAACAAGCGGAACAGGCTTGTGCGCTGATACGCACCGAGTTAGATCGATTGTACGGCGAACAATCCGCAGAGTACATTAAAATTCTCTACGGCGGTTCCATGAATGCAGCAAACGCCGCAGGTCTCTTTTCGCAAACTCACATCGATGGCGGTCTTGTGGGGGGCGCCTCACTGAATGCAGATGATTTCAGCGTCATCGCGAAGGAAAAATAAATGACGAACAGACGTAAGGGCCCCGTCGCCTTGATTATTTTGGACGGATGGGGGATATCGGATAAAAAAGAAGGAAACGCTGTACTCGCGGCGCACACGCCATATATTGACGGCCTTTTGGAAAAGTGGCCAAAGGCGGCGATCAAAACAAGTGGTCACGATGTGGGACTCCCGGACGGTCAGATGGGCAATTCCGAAGTCGGTCACACAAATATCGGCGCGGGCAGAATTGTTTATCAGGATCTGCTCAGAATTGGCAATGCGATTCGAGATGGTTCATTTTACGAGAACGATGCCCTTCTTTGGGCCATGAAACGCGCTGTCGAAAAAAATGTCACGCTTCATCTTGCCGGCCTACTGTCAGATGGCGGCGTCCACAGCCATCTCACGCATCTTTTCGCTCTGCTCGATATGGCAAAGAATGCGGGAGTGCGTGACGTAGCCATTCATGCGTTTTTTGACGGTCGCGACACGCCGCCTTCGTCGGGTGCCGGCTATATGGAAGCGCTTCTTGCTCATATTGAAAAAGCAGGGATTGGGAGAATCGCGACGCTTTCAGGGCGCTACTATGCCATGGACCGCGATAACCGTTGGGATCGCGTAGAACGAGCATACCGCGCATTGACGGCTCAAGGGTTTGCAGGTGAACGGGCAGTTGATCCGGTTGCGGCAATTCGTGAATCATACAAACGCGGCGTGACAGATGAATTTATTGTTCCTGTTTTGATGACCAATCCGGACGGCACGCCCGTTGCGCCTATAAAAAAGGGTGACAGTTTCATCTTCTTCAATTTTAGGCCTGATCGCGCTCGCGAACTGACGCGAGCATTCTGCGATCCGGATTTTGACAAATTCCCTGTCGCCCATTCACCGCTTGGTCTCACATATGTAGGGATGGCGGAATACAGCGCTGAATTCGCAGCGTACAAAGATTACCGAACGGCATACCTGCCTCAGAACTTGACAGGCATTTTCGGTGAAATAATCGCAGACGCTGGCTTGACGCAGCTTCGCATCGCGGAGACTGAAAAATATGCCCATGTTACATTCTTCTTTAATGGCGGTCGTGAAGAACCGTTTGTGGGAGAAGAACGAATCCTTGTGCCTTCACCGTCAGTTGCGACTTATGATCTTCAGCCCGAGATGAGTGCGCCTGAAGTGACGGACAAATTGCTTGACGTGATTGCCGGGTGTCCGCCTGATGTAATTATTCTCAACTTCGCCAATGGCGATATGATCGGCCACACAGGCATTTTTGATGCAGCTGTTATTGCGCTGGAAACGGTAGACCGTTGCCTTGCGAAGATTGTACCTGCTATCCTTGAACGTGGCGGCCTTGCGCTGATCACAGCAGATCATGGCAATCTTGAGGAAATGATCGATCCGATCCATGGTGGTCCGTTTACCGCGCACACCACCAATCCTGTCTGGCTCATCGGTGTGGGGCTTGAATGCGGAACGCTCGATGAAGGGCGGCTGGCTGATCTTGCGCCTACAATGCTTGATCTGATGGGTTTGAAAAAGTCACAAGACATGACGGGTCATTCGCTATGGCAGAGGGACAACCGCTGCCAAGACGTGACTATGGAAAAAGACGGCAAGCATTCGGACTGAATATCCGGACGTGTTATACTATTTTAGCTAAATGCGAATGGTTGTTTTACTTTAGGGGGATTACAATGCCAAAAAATAAGAATTATATAACAATGGATGGGAATACGGCGGCTGCTTACGCATCCTATGCCTTCACAGAGGTTGCCGGGATCTATCCGATTACACCGTCATCAGGAATGGCGGACAGCGTAGACCAGTGGTCACAGCAGGGAAGAAAAAACCTTTTTGGTCAGAGCGTTCGCGTTGTTGAGATGCAATCCGAGGGCGGCGCCGCAGGTGTCGTTCATGGGTCGCTTGCGACGGGAGCTTTGACAACAACCTATACTGCATCACAGGGATTGCTCCTGATGATTCCGAATATGTACAAAATGGCGGGCGAACTGTTGCCGGCTGTTTTCCATGTTACAGCTCGCTCCATTGCCGGTCATGCGCTGTCGATCTTTGGTGATCACGGCGATGTCATGGCCACTCGACAAACGGGTTTTGCGATCCTTGCCTCTTATGGTGTCCAATCAGCGATGGACCTCGGAGTTGTTGCCCATCTGGCGGCGATCAAAGGACGAGTGCCCTTTATGCACTTCTTTGACGGATTTAGAACATCACACGAAATCCAAAAAATCGAACAGCTCGACTATTCCGATCTTGCCGGCCTTATCGATATGGATGCGGTCGAGGCGTTCCGCAGTCGCGGCCTCACGCCCAACGAACCATGTCTGCGCGGGTCAGCACAGAACCCTGACATATTTTTTCAGGTAAAAGAGGCTGCCAATAAATACTATCTCGCCCTGCCGGAGATTGTCGAACATTACATGGATGAGATCAGCAAACTGACAGGCCGTGAGTACAAACCATTTGTCTATCACGGGCATCCTGAAGCTGACGAGATTACAATCTGCATGGGGTCGGTCTACGACACAATTTGTGAAACGGTCGATTACCTGAACGGCCAGGGCAGAAAGACAGGCGTGGTTCACGTTCATCTCTTCAGGCCTTTTTGCGCGGACCGTCTCCTCAAGGCGATTCCTGCGACAGTAAAAAAGATAGCAGTGCTCGACCGCACCAAGGAACCCGGCGCACAGGGCGAACCGCTCTTTCTCGATGTCGTATCAGTGCTTTGCGCGGCAGGGCACCAGGCGACCGTTATTGGTGGCCGCTATGGTCTCGGATCAAAAGATACAACGCCGTCCCAAATCAACGCAGTATATGATTTGCTGACCCAGGATAATCCGCAACCACGCTTCACGATCGGAATCAAGGACGATGTGACGAATCTCTCGTTGCCCATTGTCAATCGGATCCAGGTATCACCGAAAGGTACATTTGCCGCGCGCTTCTGGGGACTTGGCTCTGACGGTACCGTTGGCGCGAATAAGAACTCAATTAAGATCATCGGCGACAATACGCCGATGTACGCGCAGGCTTATTTCTCGTATGATTCAAAAAAATCGGGTGGAGTTACCATCTCTGACTTGCGTTTCGGAAATTCGCCGATCCGCGCGCCTTATCTTGTGGAAAGTGCCGATTTTGTGGCCTGTCATAACCAGGCATATCTCAACCAGTACGACATGCTAAAGACTTTGAAACGAGGAGGATCCTTCCTGCTCAATACGACACGTACGGAAGAGGAGCTCGATGCTTTCCTGCCCAACCATGTCAAACGCTATCTGGCGGACAACGACATCCGTTTCTATGTCATAGACGCGGTTGCCATCGCTCAGGACTTGGGATTGGGTAACAGGATCAATACGATCTGTCAGGCAAGTTTCTTTAAAATCAGTGAGGTTATTCCCGTCGACGAAGCGATCAGGCACATGAAGACTGCCATTGTCCGTTCGTATGGCGACAAGGGTGAAGAGATCGTTAATATGAACTACAAGGCCGTTGACGCAGGCATCGCGCAAGTTCATGAGATCAAGGTTCCGGAAAGCTGGCGCGATCTGGAAGAAACGGCTGTGAAATTCCGCGAAGCCCCTGCGTTCGTGATGGAAATCGCCGACGTGATGAACCGTCAGGAGGGCGATAATCTTCCGGTGTCGGCATTTATGGATCATGTTGATGGCACATTCCCGCAAGCCACGTCTCAATACGAAAAACGCGGTATCGCTGTGAACGTTCCCAAGTGGATTCCGGAAAATTGCATCCAATGCAACCAGTGCGCGTATGTTTGTCCTCACGCCGTTATCCGACCCTTCCTTTTGACAAAAGAAGAGCAGGCTAACGCGCCTGATGGCTTTAAGGCAGTCTCGGGCAACCGTCCATACGAACAGTACGGTTTCCGTATCCAGATTTCCGCCTTGGATTGCACGGGCTGCGGGTCGTGTGCCCAGGTATGTCCCGCCAAGGAAAAAGCGCTTGTCATGGAACCACTAGAAGATCACATGGAACAGGCTGATAACTGGAAGTACGCGACCTCGTTATCGACAAAACCAAATCCGATGAACAAATCGACCGTCAAAGGCAGCCAGTTTGAGCGGCCGCTGCTCGAATTTTCCGGCGCTTGTGCAGGATGTGGCGAAACGCCCTATGTGCGCCTCGCAACGCAGTTGTTTGGTGACCGAATGATGATCGCGAACGCGACGGGTTGCACTTCTATCTGGGGAGGATCCGCGCCATCCATGCCTTACTGCGTAAACGACCAAGGATTTGGTCCCTCATGGGCGAACTCGCTGTTTGAAGATAACGCGGAATATGGACTCGGTATGCACCTCGGTGTCAAACAGCTTCGTGAGCGCGTCAACGGCTACGTCAAAGAATTATCAGAGCTCGGTGATTTACCGGCTTCGCTGGCGGATGCCATTGCTGTTTGGTTCGACAAAATGGACGAAAAGGAAGGCGCGCGCGCAACGGCCGACGCGTTTATTGAGGCGTTAACGAGCGCTGACCTTTCTGTGGAAGCGTGCGTGATCCGTGACAAAATCATGGAACTCAAAGACTATCTGATGCTCCGCTCAATGTGGATCATCGGAGGAGATGGATGGGCGTACGACATCGGTTACGGTGGTCTCGATCACGTCATGGCCTCGGGTGAAGATATCAATGTGCTTGTGCTCGATACAGAAGTTTATTCAAATACCGGAGGGCAAGCCTCCAAAGCAACGCAGCTAGGAGCTGTCGCGCAGTTTGCCGCCGGTGGTAAGCCTATGAAGAAGAAGGATCTCGGCGTGATGCTGATGACCTATGGTTACGTTTATGTTGCGCAGATCTCGATGGGCGCGAACCAGGCACATACGCTGCGCGTACTCAGAGAAGCTGAAGCCTGGAATGGTCCCTCGATTGTGATCGCGTATGCTCCATGCATCAACCACGGCATTCGCGGCGGTTTGACACTTTCACAAGAACGTGAAAAAGCGGCTGTCGAAACAGGTTATTGGCACCTCTGGCGCTACAACCCGGCCGTTCTTTCGGAAGACGGGGACAAGAATCCATTCACACTCGATTCTAAGCCACCGACTCGCGATTACAAAGAATTCCTGACACAGGAAGTACGCTACACTTCGCTTTACAAGAAATATGCGAACGATGAAGTCGAGGCAATATTTGCCCGTGCCCATGAGGCAGCAGAGGAGCGTTATAAAGGCTATCTCAAGCTTGCAAAATCTGAGTAATGCCGGGCGCAGGAAGATAGTGAATAATTGACTATCAATTAACAAGAGGAGAACCGTTTCTGGTTCTCCTCTCTGTCTTACAATAAATCAATTATAAAGACTGTTGGCATTCATCGGTCTTTTTTTGCTAGTATGAGTGCACAACAAAAAATTAATGGGAGGAGCCAAGCAACCCGTGCGTATTAAAGACAGCCGTTCGATTATGTTCAGTGATACACCTGTTCCAGATCTTTTTATCCAGGATATGATGCCCAAGTTGAGCGGAAACGCCGTCAAATGCTACCTTTTTCTCAATAGTGTCTTTCACAATGGATCGCGGGACGCAACACGCGCAGATGTTGCCGATCGTCTGGGTATCTCAGAAGCAGCGGTCGATGAATCGCTCCTGGAGCTGCAAAGCATGCAGCTTATCACAGTCGGGGACCTGGATATTGCCATCAGCGACCTCAAGATGCATGAGTTGCTAAAACGCTACCGTCCCGTATCATCTTCGTTACCCGGAGATATTGTTGAACGTGAAAACCTCCATGAAGGGCGCGAAACAATGGTCAATCAAATCAATATGACGTTCTTCCAGGGAATGATGACCTTCACGTGGTACGACCATATTGATCGATGGTTTGAAGGGTATGGCTTTGATGCGGAGGTAATGTATGCGCTCTTTCAGGAGGCCGCAAATCATAACCGTCTAGATGGGCCGGGCTATGTGATACGGATTGCCGAAGATTGGGCCGCAGCCGGTGTGAAGACCTACGATCAGTTATCGGTCTATTATTCGCAGTTCCTTGAAAAAAATAAGCTCAAAGCGCTTGTTGGCAAACGGTTGAGACGGCACCTGTCTGAGTACGATCTCGAAGACATCGATCGATGGATTGACGAATACGGCTATGGCAAGGAGATCATTGAAGAAGCGTTGTCAAAGACGCGCGGAGCATCGACGCCAAGTGTGCGATTTGTGAGTGCGATCCTTAAAGACTGGCATGAGCAAGCACTTAAAACGATCGATGACGTGAGAGACTATGAAAACAAACGCCAAGCGGATATCACCCGGACAAGGGGCAAGTCACCTTATCGACGTGACAATCGCGACAACTTCACACAAGAGGAAGATCTTTTGCCTGACGATGATGCAGGGTTTGATACGCGGATGCCCCGGATCATTACCGAAAACGACCAAGATGAAATAAATTCATGATGAGTCTGTCCCAAAAAATTAACGCGGATGTTGTCCGCATTTACGAACAAAGGCGCAATCAAGCTTTTTATTTGCGCGAGGAACGAGTCAAGCGCATATACGATCAATATCCTGTTTTGGAATCGCTTGATCGCGAATTGAGGACTGCAGGACTTGAACAGCTTCAATCCTCACTGGATTGTGTTGCAAGTCAAGGAATAGACGGGAGATCCAAGTCGCTCGCACAA
Organism: Clostridiales bacterium DTU023; assembly: GCA_001512945.1. GTDB lineage: Bacteria > Bacillota > Clostridia > Saccharofermentanales > DTU023 > UBA4923. Next base: position 44,647 of record LFTF01000061.1, read on the forward strand.
GTTCTTTGTGAACGTACCGATTTTCTTGCGGAACATGGCATAGCTGACGGCTACTCCAATCTGGCGCACACATGCCGCGCATGTCGCGACACTGGCCGTATCGACGGTGGATGGTGTTATTGCCGCAGGCTAATTGTTCAACGTATACTGCCAGATTATTTCCCGGATCCAATGTCTGACGATGCCGTATTTGCCAACTTTAATCTCAATGTATTTGACAGCAAACCCCCTGTGAAAGGCAAGGAGGCGTCCGCACGCGATACAATGGCGGACTACCTTCAGATGGCACAGTTCTACTCAGGAAACTTTGACCGTGTTCGTGATCGCAATCTTTTCTTTTCGGGAGCACCTGGGACAGGGAAAACATTTCTCATGCAATGCATCGGGCACCGGCTCATGGATGAGGGCAAATCGGTTGTTTATATCACGGCGCCCAATCTCTTTGACCTGATAACACGCTACAAGCGCCAACTTTTAGCTTATCGTCCCGATCCGGAGATGTTAGAGGAGGTCACCATGCTCCACAACGCGCTCCTTACCTGGGATCTTCTGTTGCTAGATGATCTGGGTACGGAACCCGCGACGCCGGAGACTTATTCAAATTTGATGATGCTGCTGGACTCGAGGCAAAATCGAAATCTCGCGACCGTTATCGCATCTAACCTCGCATCACGTGATTTCACAAAGCAATATGACAGTCGTGTCGCCAGTCGTCTTAGAGGCAATTTTCTCGTCTACCGATTCCCGGGTGATGATCTGCGCCTTCGCGCAAAACATTGCGATAATTAGGAGAGCGTCATGCAGATCGGAGTTGATCTCATTCAAGTGGAGCGATTCGAGCAGGTTTGCAACCATCATGGTGATCGCTTTCTTGCACGCGTTTTTACGGACAGGGAACGGGAGATCTGCCGAGGTGACTTGCGCCGACTTGCGGGACGATATGCGGCGAAAGAGGCTGTCTCAAAGGCTCTCGGCACTGGCATTGGCACCGGGGGTATTTTGTTTCACGATATTGAGGTTTTGCGAGACCAAGCAGGTGCTCCTGTGGTCACGCTCCACAACGCGGCAAAAATACGTTTTGATTCAATGTCAGGCTGTTCGCTTGCACTCAGCATCTCGCATGAGAACGACTACGCAGTCGCTTTTTGTGTTATCGAGACGCTGAACTGATCGCAAGAAAGAAGAGATCATGGATGAGATAAAACGACCCGAGAACGAGATTCTGTCTGACAAGATAATCAAACCAGGCAGCCTTGAAGAAGGTCGTTCAGATAAGGATGTTGAGCAATCGGCAAAGATAGCGATTGATCGAGGCCTTGGGCAAATGCCCGACCTGCAGGATCATGAATCGCCTAAGGACCTGAAAGGAAACCCTGTCTATCTTGATAAAGTTAAGCGCAGGATCCCCCCCTGGCTGATTGCGTTTGTAGTTTTCGCCACCTTGATGGCAGGATTATTCCTCGTTGTGCCACAACTGGTGTCGCGACAACCTACTCCGGATATCACGCAACCATCTGATGGGACTATGATCCCGGGGTGGGAAGATCATCTCGCTGACAAAGATTCGGCAGTGGTATCTGCTTCATCAGCACCTTTGTTTGCGAAGCCGGATGGGAACAGCGCCCGTGTTGCGGAAGCGCTCTTTAACGAACACGTCACCGTGCTTGACGCGAACAGCCGCGATTTTATGAATGTGCGTCTTGATGACGGTGTTACTGGTTTTATTAAACGATCGTATCTGACGGCGGATACCAGTTCATTGTCGCCAGAAGGTTGCTTGGCAAGAGTTGTTGTTCGGATCCCTTTCAAACGCGTCATGAGCCATGCCAGCCAAGGTTCTCTCGTCATCGAGGCCCCTATGGGAAGCACTTTTTTTGCTGATTATCGGAATGGCGATTTGTTGCGGGTCCGTCTTCCCAACGGAGAATCCGGATGGATCAACGCTTCCGGCGTTCTCTTGCTTGCGCCCACGGGTGTCATTACGCCTGGAGATGATTTTCACCAGCTATTTATCGTGACGTTGATGGCGTTTCACGACAGCCCGTTCGTCCCGGGCGGTGTGACAGCCAGGGGGATTAGCCCTGAAGGGGCATTGTTTGTAGCGGGACAGCTGAACGGTATGAATTTTGCGCGAGATCGCCGGGTGCTTATGCGCCAAGGGCTGGAAGTCGATCTTTCGTTGGACGCAGAAGGTTTGCCTGCTCTCGCGTCAATGGCGGAAGGCGATATTGTATTCATTCACAAAAAGGGAGATGATACCGCGATTCAAACGATTGGCATCCGCGTCGACGACGATCAGTTGCTCATCGCGCTTGCTAACCGATCAACATTTAGAGTCATTGACCTCGCCTCGAGCGAGGCTGTAGAACTTGCTTCGCGTGTCATGGCAGTCAGGCGATTGGTTGCGCCGTAAGAGCGGAGGGAACAATATGCCTGTTATGAACATGGGTGGTTGCACTTAAAATGAAGCTTTTCAAGCTGGTGTATAAGGAGAAAATTTATTGACGTTAACCGTATAAATGTGTACAATGTGCTATAGTATTTGCGGTCAAGCGATAGTGCTGTGTAGTACACCAAATAGCATGTCGCAGGATCGTAGCGGTCGTTTTTCGTGGAATATCGATGGAAGAGGCAGGACGACCAGGAGTACGTGAATCGCCGTGTTACGGTCTCACATACGCAAACCAAAGGTGTTTGATCTGCTTTGCAGCATTGAGACAGGATAAGCCTCTTCAAGTAAGAAGAATTTAGCAATCATAAGGAGAAAGAAAAGATGAAAAAACTACTCGCAATTTTGCTTGTCGTATTGATGGCATTCACCATCGTTGCTTGCGATAAGAAGCCGGAAGAACCGGCAAAAACGGATCCGGTAGCTACAGAACCGGCCGGTGATGTGTATAAAGTCATCAACCTCGTCAATGGGAACCTTGGCGACAAGTCGTTCTTTGACTCGGCAGAAGCCGGGCTCAAGAAACTGGCTGATGCCGGACGCATTACATACGAAACCAAAGAGATGGGTGCTACTGACGCTGACCAGCCTAAGTGGCAGCAAACCATTAACGACGTCGCGGCTGAAGGTAAATATGACCTGATCATCTGTGGCACATACCAAATGCCTGACTACCTTAAAGAAGCGGCAACCGCCTATCCTGACCAGAAGTTCCTCATCTATGATGACACAACTTATGTTGGTGATAACAGCAATGTCGTTAACGTAAGCTACCGTCAGAATGATATGGGCTATCTTATCGGTGTTTTCGCGGCATCGATGACATCTCAAACAGACGTTGAAAACATGAATCCGGAAAAAGTTCTCGGCTTCATCGGCGGCATTGACAGCCCCGTTATCAACGACTTCCTTTATGGTTTCCTCGAAGGCGCCAAGGCGACCGACCCTGAAATCAAAGTGGATACACGCTATGTCAACAGCTACGCAGATACAGCGACAGCCAAAGAGATGGGCCTTGCCATGATCAATGACAACAAAGTTGACATCATCTGGGGTGTTGCGGGTCTATCCGGCAACGGCGGCGCAGAAGCGGCATTAGAGACCGGCAAAGCCTGGTTTGTCGGGGTTGACTCCGATCAGGAGCTCACGCTCTCCAAGGAACTGGCTGCTATCACGCTTACATCAGGCCTCAAGAACATTGGCGATTCACTTATGTGGATTTTCGACGAGTGGGATGCCGGCCGCACCTATTGGGGCAAGGAAGTAAACCTTGGTCTCCCCGAAGGCGGTGTTGGTATTGTTACCGATAAGAACTTCGCAAAATATGCGCCACAGGCAGTGCAAGATAAAGTCGCTGAAGCTGAAAAAGGCGTGCGCGATGGATCCATTAAAGTTTCCTCTGCAATCGGCGATGAGACAGACGGTGTTGTCAAGCTGCGCACAGAGCTACAGCCATAAGAAGCGATTGCTTCTAACTGACAGCATTATCGGGAATTAGTTGATTGAATGAAAGGGGATCTGCTCGCAGGTCCCCTTTTGCCTATCAGGAGGAGTGCCGGTTCCGGACGGCACGCTTTGTAAGTGACGATCAGACCGGTTATTTTTACAAAATGATGTAGACGGGGGAACGAATCGAATGGAGCAAAACGAACTCGTTGTCCAGATGAAGGGGATATCAAAAATCTATCCCAACGGTGTTGCGGCGAATCGGGATGTTAATTTTTCTGTGAAAGCTGGTGAAATCCATGCACTGATCGGAGAAAACGGTGCAGGGAAATCGACGCTGATGAAAATTCTCTTTGGGCTTGAACGGCCCACGGGAGGAGAGATTATAGTCAACGGCGAACCGGTGCATTTCTCATCTCCTACTGATGCCATTGAAAAAGGCATCGGGATGGTACATCAGCACTTCATGCTCGTCCCGAGCCTGACAGTTGCTGAAAACATCGTGCTTGGGATGGCACCGAGAAAATCTGGATTATTTATTGACTATAAGCAGGCAGTTGACTTAACCAAGGAATACGCGGAACAATTCAATCTTCACGTTGAACCGACCGCACGAGTCGCTGATATAGCTGCAGGTATGAAACAAAAAGTAGAAATACTCAAGGCACTTGTGCGTGGAGCACGCGTCCTTATACTCGATGAGCCGACAGCCATCTTGACGACTCAGGAAACGGTAGGTTTGTTTCGGGAGTTGAAGGAACTCAAGGCCAAGGGCTTCACAATTATCTTTATCTCTCACAAGTTGAATGAAATCAAAGAACTCACAGACCGCATCACGATTATGCGTGGGGGCAAAACAGTCGGTGTCTACGAGACCGACTCTATAACGGAGCAGGAGATTTCAGGACTCATGGTTGGCCGCGATGTCATCCTGACTGTTGAGAAAGACCAATCTGAGCCAAAGGAAGTCGTCCTTCAAGTTGAAGACCTCAACTTCGTTAACGAATGGGATAAGCGTGTGCTCGATGGTGTCACGTTTTCTGTTCGCAGTGGAGAAATTGTCGGCATTGCAGGTGTTGAGGGCAACGGTCAACGTGAGCTTGTCGATGTACTCTTTAGCCTCAAGCTTCCGGAAAAAGGTTCAGCGACAGTGGGTGGAAAGAGTCTGATCGGGTTGCCACAGGCTATGATTCGGGAACTTGGCGTATCTTATATACCAGAGGATCGTATGACATTCGGCATTGCTGATATCGCGACTATTGAAGAAAATATGATTTCAGACCGTTTCAATCAAAAGCGTTTCAATCGTGGACCTCTGTTTAAAATGAACGAGCTTCACAAGGAAACTGATCAGCTGATCGTAGACTATTCTGTTCTCTGTAAGTCGCGCAGCCAAGAGGTTGGGATGCTGTCCGGTGGCAATATCCAAAAAGTGGTCGTTGCGCGTGAGTTTTCAAGTGATCCGATCCTTATCATCGCTGACCAGCCAACGCGCGGCATTGATGTCGGCGCAACGGAAATGATCAGAAAAAGACTCGTTGAGCTATCGAGGGCAGGAGCTGCGGTGCTATTAGTTTCGGCAGACTTGAATGAAGTTATGGAACTATCTGATAGCCTGATCGTATTCTATGAAGGCAAGATCGCAGGCTATTTCGACGATGGACAGTGGGACGATATCATGATGGGTGAATACATGCTCGGGCTGAAACGCCAGAGCGATGAGGAGATTGCGAGGGCTTCCTATGCGTGACAAACGGATGACGATGTTTAATATGCTCCGCGGCGCGGCGGCAATCGCGCTTGCGCTTGGGGTCGGAGCGATCTTTATCTTTTTGAGCTCTGATGAACCTTTGACTGCGCTTCGGTACCTCCTGATCGGACCTATTGTGAGCTTTAGGGACTCAGGAGTCTCCTTCAATGCTCAATATCTGTTTCAGATTTTTGCAGGTATGATCCCGATAACATTCACGGGACTGGCTGTCTGCGTGATGTTCTCCGCTAACCAGTTCAACCTGGCAGCCGAGGGCTGTGTTCTCGCGGGCGGTTTCGTCGGAGGTATTCTCGGCGTCTACTTGAATATCAATTCAGGATGGCACGCTGTTGTCTGTGTTTTGGTCGCAACCGTTGTGGGCGGCTTAATAATGCTGATTCCAGCATTACTTAAAGTCAAGCTTGGTTCCAGCGAGATGGTGACAAGCTTGATGTTGAACTTTATTATTCTTTACATAGCGATGCATTATCTCAACTTTCACTTTGCCGACCGCTCCAAGGGTTCGACGATGACGTACCCGTTCAAACCGACTGCCATCATCCCTTCGCTTGTTCCGGGGAATAGTAAAATGACGGTTGGAATCATTGTTGCGCTACTTGCAACCGTGCTCATTGCATTCTTTATGTATCGAACACGTTGGGGTTATTCCATCCGCATGATCGGTATAAATGAGTCATTTTCACTGTACTCAGGTATGAAAGTGGGGAGTACGATTGTTCTGGCACAAGTGATTGGCGGTATGCTGGCGGGCATGGGTGGAAGCTTAGAAGTTCTAGGCCGTTATCAGACGTATTTGTGGCGTGACCTGCCCGGCTACGGCTGGGTAGGCATTACGATCGCCATTCTGGCTAAAAATAATCCTGCTTTTGTGCCATTGGCAGCTTTCTTTATCGCTTACCTCAACAAGGGTTGTCTACTGATGTCTACGTATTGTGACGTTCCTGTCGAAATGATTGACATCATCCAGGCAGCGATTTTCCTCTTCTTTGCCGCGGAGCAGTTCATGTCAGGATTCCGTCAAAAACTAGTCGTTAAGACAACACGGGAGGATTTGATGAAGCTCGAGACACAACGACGATTAGAGGGGGGTAGTAACAATGCTTAGCCTCTTACAATCTCTTTTTAAGCCAGATTTTCTTTTTGCTGTTTTGCGAATTACTGCGCCGATACTCTTCGCAACACTCGCGGCGGTCGTCGCGGAAAGGGCAGGAGTCGTCAACATCGGTCTTGAAGGCATGATGATGATTACGGCTTTGTTCGGTTTTCTGTTCAGCTACTGGACGCAAAGCTGGGTGCTTGGTGTCCTCGGCGCGATTATGGTTGGTGTGCTGCTGGGCTTGATGATGGGCTTTTTTGCCTTAAAACTTAAAACAGACATCATCCTGGCCGGTATCGCTATCAATATGCTCGGCGCTGGCGGAACCATATTTATGCTTAATATGTTTACGGGACTGCGTGGCAACACGGGCAATCTGGTTTCTCCCAACCTTCTGATTCCGACAATCCAAATCCCTTTAATCAACAAAATTCCCATTCTCGGCGAGATACTGAGCGGCCATGCCGTCCTCACGTATGTCGCGTTTCTGTGTGTTTTCTTGGTGTGGATATTGATTTATAAGACGCCGATTGGATTGAATATCCGGGCGGTGGGCGAGAACCCCGACGCTGCTTCCAGTGTGGGTGTCAGTGTGCTCAAGATCAAATATATCGCGATTGGGATTTCAGGCGGATTGGCCGGTTTGGGCGGCGCATTCATGTCGATGTATTATTCGCAGGGATGGAATTCCGGCATGGTCGCAGGACGTGGATTTATTGCGCTTGCTGCTCAGGCGATGGGCAGAGGGGAACCGGTTGGCGCTATGTTGTCCTCGTTGCTATTCGGACTTGCTCAGGCTTTACGAACCAAAGTTTCGGGGCTCCAGGGTGTCTCAAGCTTCCTTGTCTCGATGATTCCCTATGCTGCTACACTTCTGGGACTTGTCGCTTATTCTATTAGCCTCAAGCGGAAAGCGCGCAAACACGTCATCAAGGTGGTTAAAAATTAGACTCCGAGATTCGGAATGGGGGACGGCATGAAAAAAACTCCGGTGATTCTCGACGGTGACCCGGGTCACGATGATGCGATTGCCTGGGTGCTCGCGAAAGCGAGCACCCAGCTTGATATTCTGGCGGTAACAACGTGTTGCGGCAATCAGACGCTTGAAAAGACGACTTACAACGCGGGACGCATCATGGCTCTTATCGGGCTTGACGTCCCCCTTGCAGCCGGTCGAATAAAGCCACTTCTCGCTGATCCGATGGTGGCGCCTTCCGTGCATGGTGTATCAGGACTTGACGGACCTGATTTGCCGTCGCCGCTCCGCGAACCGCTCACAATTGATGCGGTAACACTCATGGCGCAATGTGTGGAGCAACAAAGTGACCAGGTCGCATTGATCCCGACAGGTCCCATGACGAATATCGCGGCATTTTTGCTCTTATATCCACAACTCAAAAATAAGATCAGCCATATCTATTTGATGGGCGGCGGCATTGGGCATGGAAACTGGACCCCGGCAGCCGAGTTCAACATACTGGTTGATCCTGAGGCGGCTGATATTGTTTTCCGCTCGGGTATCCCGATCACGATGGCAGGTTTAGACGTCACAGAGCAAGCATTGCTCTATCCTGAAGATTTTGACAGGATAGGCGCTATCGGAAGTGAGGTCGCCAAAGTCACGGCCGGATGGCTTGAGTTTTTTTACGGATTTCATCGTGCGCTGGGTTACCACGGTGCTCCCGTGCACGACGCTGTCGCTGTGGCGGCACTCATCCGTCCTGATCTTCTCACATTCCAAGATTTGTATGTTGAGATTGAAACAACGGGTGATTACAGCCGGGGCGCAACCATCGGGGATGTTTATGGCATCTCGAACAAACCAGCCAATGTGAGATGCATTGTGGACATCGACCGTGAAGGATTTGTCGATTTGCTCGTCGACGCTGTGAGGTTTTACGGGAGAGATGCAGATGAGTGATTTAACACAACACAAGGCAGGCAATCTTGACATCTTAAGAAAAATTCCTGTGAGAAAGACGCCTTTTAAAGCGCAAGCACCCGACAAATTCGAGTCGACCTGTTTTTCAAAACAACCGAAAATTCCCGTATGGTTCGATTGTGACACGGGGGTTGACGACGCAATTGCGCTTCTCCTACTGCGGCATCTCACTTGCTTTGATCTGATCGGGGTTTCTACCGTGGCGGGCAATGTTGAACTCGAAAAAACGACGCACAACACGCTCTGTGTTCTCGAACTGACAGGTGACGACGTGCCTGTTTATCGCGGCGCATCACAGCCTCTGATCCGCGATCAGATTATGGCGCCTGAGGTTCACGGCAAAAACGGACTAGGCGATGTCGAGTTGCCGCAACCTTCCAAACAATTGGAGGCTAAGAATGCCTGGGATGCACTTTACGACGCGGCACTCGCACACCCCGGCGAACTCGTACTGATTGCTGTGGGACCTATGACAAATATTGGTCTCGCGCTCGCAAAATACAAAAACCTCCCTCAACTGCTGAAACGTATCGTTATTATGGGAGGCGCGGCGAAAGGCGGGAACACAACGCCGTCGGCGGAGTTTAATATTCTGGTGGATCCTGAAGCGGCCGATATGTTGTTCAATTGCGGGGTCCCTGTCGCAATGTGCGGACTTGATATGACGTTGAAGGCATACCTGACTCCGGAAGAGCTTGACGAACTTGGGAATCTCGGCTCGCCGCAGGCATCGTTTGCGCGCGACTGTCTACAGAATGCGTTACGCTACTCGCTTTCCCTTGGGTTTGGGGGAATCAGCCTACACGATCCGGCCGCAATACTCTATGCTGCAGACGAATCGATCTTTGAACAGTATCCTGCATGGGTGCGAGTTGAAACAAAAGGCGCAATAACGTATGGAAAGACAGTGACGGATCTCTACTCCGACAAAAAGATGCCGGAACGCAATCACATGGTGGTGACCGATGTCGACCGTGAAGCGTTCAAAGCCCGTTTATTTAATTTGATGAAAAGGTATAACGGTTAACGTGATTAAAGTACTTTATATAGACTGTTGCATTAGGGGTGAACAATCGAGAACGCGAACCCTCTCCCAGGCATTTCTCGAAGTGCTCGGGAAACGCGGCAATTTTATTATCGACCATCTGTCTCTGATGGAAGAACCGCTTGTTCCATTAGCGGGCGATTTCTTTTTGCAGCGTGAGAAGCTGCTCGAGGAGGGGACACTCGACCACCCTCGATTCCGCTACGCGCATCAGTTTGCCAAAGCCGATCGGATTGTTGTGGCAGCTCCATTTTGGGATTTGAGTGTTCCGGCTCTCTTGAAAATCTATTTTGAAAATGTCTGTGTACAGGGAATCACATTTGATTGCGACACCGAAAACGGGTCATTGTATGGACTTTGCCGCGCCGACAAACTGTGTTTTCTCACGACTCGTGGCGGAACGTACAATGATTCTCCTCTTGAAACAGGCATACCGATGATACGTAACCTGAGTTTATTTTTGGGGATTGATCATTTTGATTGGATTGCAGCTGACGGCGTTGATCTTCTTCTCGAGCCACCCGAACTGATTGTGAAACGGGCTGCTACGCAAGCACAGCATCTTGCGGCCAAATGGTGACCCATTTTACGTTTCTGATTTGACAGTCATGGGATGCTGTGCTACTATACTTCTGCTTGTCAGATGCGCGAGTCTTTTTTTTTGCGCTGACAATAGTTCTTGATTCGACGAAATTGGAGGTACCGCTATGGCGAAACCTGGCGCACGTGATCGGATTACGCTGGCCTGTTCTGAGTGTAAACAGCGCAATTATGATACGATGAAAAATAAGATGCAAACACCTGACAAACTTGAATTGAACAAATTTTGCCGTTTTTGCAATAAACACACGATTCATCGCGAAACGAAGTAATCGACAGTTCTCGGGAGTGATGATATGGCCGATAAAACAAAAAAAATAGCAGCGGACACCCGCGCAAAGAAATCCACAAAAAAATCCGATAAGCCTTCTTTGGGAGCGCGTATTAAAAAATGGTTTACAAACATAATCACCGAGCTTAAGCGTGTCATCTGGCCTGATCGAAAAAGACTCAGACAGAGTACGCTGACAGTTCTTATGATTATTGTGCTTTCAGTTGTGGTCATCCTCGTTTTTGATACGCTGATCACGTTTGTGATGCGAACAACAGGAATCTATTCCTCTAAGCCAAAACCTGTAGAGACATTGCCGCAAACTGCCATTACTGAGCAGCATAATGCTCGGCTGATGACAGATGGTACGGCTCCTCTCTTATTCGTTTTTGATGGTGTTCGTATGTGGGTTGAAGGATAATTAAATGAGCGATACGCCCGAAAACACAGAAGCGCTCTGGTATGTCGTACACACTTATTCCGGCTATGAGAACCGGGTTAAGGCTACGCTTGATTTAATTATTGAAAACCGCGGACTTCAGGAAATGATTCACGAAGTTCTCGTTCGGACCGAAACGGTCATTGAAATCAAAGACGGCAAGCGCAGGAACGTAGAGCGCAAGGTTTACCCCGGGTATGTCCTGGTTAAGATGATTCTCACCGATGAAATCTGGTATATCGTCCGCAATACACGAGGAGTTACGGGTTTTGTTGGTCCTTCGAGTACCAACCCTGTTCCCCTGACAGAAGATGAACTTGGCATGATGGGCCTTGATTCCGAATGGGAACCGGTGATGGATTACGAAGTCGGCGATGACATCCGCGTTATCAACGGGCCGCTTGAGGGATTCGACGGCAAAGTCGAAACTATTAATATGGACAAGAAGAAGGTGACCGTACTGATCTCCATGTTTGGCCGGGAAACCCCGGTTGAGTTGGAGCTCACTCAGGTTATCAAGCAGAATTAGGCGACCAGACAGCGGATAGCTGTCTTACGCATATAGAACAAGACTAAGTTAAAAAGAAATGGGAGGTGGCAAAATGGCTAAGCCAGTAACCGCATACGTTAAGCTTCAGATACCAGCGGGACAAGCAACGCCAGCGCCGCCGGTAGGACCAGCTCTTGGCCAACATGGGCTCAATATTGCCCAGTTTGTAAGAGAATTCAATGAACGAACAGCAAAAGATATCGGACTGTTAATTCCCGTGGTAATCACGGTGTACCAGGACCGTTCCTATTCGTTCATCACGAAAACCCCGCCGGCGTCTGTACTGTTGAAGAAAGCATGTAATCTGGAAAAAGCATCGGGAACACCCGATACCGTGAAGGTAGCGACCGTCGCATGGTCTGAATGTAAACGCATTGCAGAGATCAAGATGGAAGATACGAACGCGGCCGACATCGAATCTTGTGCCAGGATGGTAGCAGGTTCTGCCCGCAGCATGGGCATTGTTGTCGATTACGACAAGTAGGGGGGCCAATATGAAACGTGGAAAAAGATACATTGAAGCGGCGAAATTGGTTGATCCTCAAACGATTTATGAACCAGATGAAGCCCTCGCGATAGTCGTAGAAGCTGCGACCGCAAAATTTGACGAAACAGTCGAGGTCCATATGAAAATGGGTGTCGATTCACGTCGTGCCGATCAACAGATCCGTGGCACCGTTGTCCTGCCGCATGGCACGGGCAAAGAAACTCGCGTAATTGTATTCGCGAAAGGACCCGCAGCGGATGAAGCTACGGAAGCCGGTGCTGACTTTGTTGGTGCTGAAGAACTTGCTGAAAAAATTCAAAAAGAAAACTGGTTCGAATTTGATGTCGCCATCGCGACGCCCGATATGATGGGTGTTGTAGGTCGACTTGGACGCGTTCTCGGCCCTCGTGGGCTGATGCCAAATCCGAAGTCCGGCACAGTTACCACAGATGTGGGGCGTGCGGTCAACGAATCGAAAGCGGGCAGGATCGAGTACAGGCTCGAGAAACAGAACATCATTCATTGCGCGATTGGTAAGGTTTCCTTTGGCCCTGAAAAGCTGCTCGACAATTTCGAAGCGCTTCTCGACGCCGTAATTCGCGCGAAACCAGCGGCCGCAAAAGGCCGCTACATTCAGCGCTGTACTCTGACGAGCACAATGGGACCTGGTTTGAAAACCAACCCTAAACTCTCAAAGTGAGCGCATGCCTGCCATTGAGTGGTAGGCAATACAATTTAATAAATACCTAAAACGCCGAAGAAAGCAGGAATCCGTAAAAGGATGTAAACAGATCAAGCTGTCCCGCCGAGGTGGAAGTGTGAACCATTGGTGCACCCCTCTGCCATAAGCGGAGGGGTGTTTATATTAAGAACAAGGAGGAAAGTGTCGCATGCCCAGTCTAAAAAAACTGGAAATTAAGAAAAAGCAAGTCGATAAGCTTACGAATGAACTGCAAAATGCTGAATCAATCGTATTCGCCGACTACAAAGGCTTGACTGTAAAACAGGATACTGAAATGCGGGCGGAATTCCGTCGGCAGGGCCTGAATTACAAGGTCGTCAAGAATTCGATCTCAGAACGCGCGTTTGAAAAACTCGGTATAGAAGGCTTGGAAGAGACCTTGCAAGGACCAACCGCCATCGCGTATAGCGATGCGGATGTTGTATTAGCGCCCCGTATGATGCGTATATTTGCTGAGAAATTCAAAAAAATGAGCGTCAAAGGCGGCGTAGTGGGTAAGCAAGTTCACGAACTTGACTACATCATGGCTCTATCACGCGTAGAATCGCGTGAAACGCTTTACGGTCAGCTATTGTTCATGATGCTCTATCCGTTGACGGCGTTTGTACAGGTTGCCTCGCAGATTGCGGAAAAAGGCGCCGAAGCAGGCGTTGAGAACGTCGCAGATGTTGAGGCCGGAGAGATGGAACAGCAGGAGCAAGTAGCCCCTACCGATGAAGCCGTTGAAGTGCCGGAAGAATCAGCCCCTGCCGATGAAGCCGTTGAAGTGCCGGAAAAAGAAGCTGCTGTCGAAGAAGTCGTTGAAGTACCGGAAGAAGTAGCCGCTGTCGAAGAAGCCGTTGAAGTACCGGAACAAGTAGCCGCTGTCGAAGAAGCTGTTGAAGTGCCGGAACAAGCAGCCGCTGTCGAAGAAGTCGTTGAAGTGCTAGAAGAAGAAGCTTCAGTCGAATCGACGGATCAAGCATAAGGCTTAATCGCAAAGACGATAAAAAGTCGCAAAAAGCGCAAAGTAAAAACATTTTATAAAGGAGCTTGATGCTCCAATAGCTCTACAATAGGAGGAAAGACAATCATGGATAAAGACAAAATCGCTTCGATTCTGGAAAGCGTAAAGAACCTGACGATTCTTGAGCTCAATGAACTCGTGAAGATGATGGAAGAAGAATTCGGTGTTTCAGCTGCTGCAATGGCCGTTGCCGCTCCCGGACAAGGTGGCGGAGACGCGGGTGCGGAAGAAGTCGAAAAGACAGAATTTGACGTTATTCTCAAGAACGCCGGTCAGGCGAAGATCGCTGTCATTAAGGCAGTTCGCGAACTTACGGGCCTCGGCTTGAAAGAAGCGAAGGGCCTCGTTGACGATGCACCGAAGCCGGTTAAGCAGAAGATCAGCAAAGACGAAGCTGAAGATGCTGCCAAAATGCTCAGAGAAGCAGGCGCGGAAGTCGAAATCGAATAACAGATAAATATCGTTTGTGGTAGCGTAATTGCAAGCAATGACGTCCTACCTCATCGTAAATGAAAGCGGCACAGTCACTCGACTATGCCGCTTTCATTTTGCGCAGAATTTAGTGTTTAGTGAATTGTTCGAGGTGCCTTCAAATCGCCTTCTGATTTTCACGGGCGGAAACTATTTCCGCAGGACGCAGCGAAGCTTTGTCCTGGCGTGGTTTCACCTGATAATAGATTTCAAAGTTGTGTGCCAGATGGTTAAGGCGTTTCAGAATCTGTTTACGTGCAATGATACCCAAAAAAATCCCCCTGTGATCAGTTACGCAAAGGTAATTCGAGTTGACTAGGAGGTGCAAGATGTCTTCAAAAGGTGAGTCATTGAAGACGATGGCGACATCTTTTGCCATAACGTCCTTGACTTTTTTTATATCAAGCAAATCCCAATTGTAATTGTCATCGCCTAGGATACCGTTAAAAATAGAAGGCATACTGATGATGCCTGCGAGGTGAGAAAATTCGTCTAGAACGGGAACTGAAGTATATCCAACACTGGAAAGCAGTAACATCGCGTGTGTCAATGTGTTTTCTGTGCGAACCGTTGCGCAGTGTGCCGCCTCGATCATCAAGGGGTCGTCCCCCTGCAACAGAAATGGGCCGATATGTTTACCTATCATTCAGTAACCTCCCTGTTATTGTTAGCTACACCATACAACAAATCCTTCATTAATTCACAAACAAAGTGTGAACGTTGCGTACATATTTCGCTTAATTGTCAGATGATCCCAAATGTAATGTTGAGTGGTCCGAGTAATGATATAGTGATTTTGATATATCCCCTGTTGCTTCAGGCACAACTTCGAAGCACAAAATTCAGCGAAAGGTGATGGAATAAATGACACAAGATAAAGACCAAATGACAGACGATATAAATCAAAAACAAGTAAAAAATGATGCGCAATTAGATGATGATGAAATAGTTGACAAAGACGATCTTTGCGCTTTGTGTGACGATGAAGAAGCGGGTTGTGGTGGCTGTGGTAAGAAGAAGGGCAGGGCGGATACGGTTTGGTTTATCATCGCGATAATCGTCATTCTGCTTATAGCAATCCTGTTAAGGCCCGCTGGAGGTACCTGAGGCGTTCCTTGGTGATCGGTCGATCATCTGAATTATTGAAATCCATCAGCAGATTCCGTAAACTTTATATATTTGTGCTGACAGATGTTTTTTGGCGGAGTGATAGACTAAGTAAAGATAGATTTGCTTGCGTGACGGGCTACCTTGTGAACCAAGATTCATGTTGAGGTGTTGAGCAACGGAGAAGTATTTGGAAGCACAATCATTTAAAGACAGACATATCCTGGAAGGACCCGTGACACCGGTTCTTTTTGCTGTAGCCGTTCCCCTGATGATCAATAACCTGATCAACTCTCTTTATAATCTCGCCGATGGGCTCTGGGTCGCGCAGCTGTCTTTGGTCGAGTTCGCGGCGACAAGCTTTGTATGGCCGCCACACTTTCTTTTTGTTTCGCTTGGCGTCGGAATTGCGATTGCGGGTACAGCCATTATTTCCCAGCTTATTGGCAGTGAGAACAAGCCGCGCGCCGAATCATATGCGACCCACGTTTTTTATTTTTGTCTGGGGCTTGGGGTTGTGTTTTCTATTGTAGGATATTTTCTGTCGCCATCCATCGTCCAATGGATGGGGGCGACAGGGGAACTCAGAAGCTATGCTTCGACATATCTAAGCGTCCTTATGGCCGGATTCATTTTTGAGATGATTTATCTGTCTTATTTCGCCATTCTCGGCGCGCAGGGGAAAACTAAAATGACCACGGTGATCAGTGCCAGCGCAGCCATACTCAATGCTATTTTGGATCCATTCTTTATCTTTGACCGTGTGCCCTTTTTAGGAATTCCCGGGCTTGGTCTCGGCATTTCCGGCGCTGCCCTGGCGACCGTTGTTTCTCAGATTGTTCGTGTGATTCTCGGCGCCTACGCCATCCATTCGCCGGCCAATGAAATCAGACTTCGTTTCCGTAAAGTTAGTCTTAAATGGGAACAGTTTCGGGAACTCATCCGTCTGGGATTCCCCACTGCCATGGGTCAGGGTAGCGCCGCCCTTGGTTTCACCTTGCTCAATTCCGGGATAGCGGCGTATGGCAACGCAACGATTGCAGCCTACGCTGCCGTTAACCGGATTGGTAGCTTTGTCATGCAGCCGGCGGCGGGGATTGGCGGCGCTTTGACTGCCATTATCGGTCAAAATATCGGTGCGGGGGAAATCGACCGCGTCAAACAATTTAATCGTGCGGCATTCCGTGTGATCACAATCATGGCGGTCGCAGGCAGTTTGCTGCTTTGGCTTGTTCGTTACCCTACTCTATCGCTGTTTATTCGGGAGACAGGGAGTGAGGCGGACCTTGTCTGGAAGCTGGCGCTTGAATACACGCTGTTCAATGTATTTATGACACCCGCGATGGGTTATTTCAATGCCTTCACGGGAATTTTCAGCGGAGCCGGTTATCCGCGATACGCTGCGTATATGTCTATCCTGAGGCTTTGGGGAATTCGTTTACCGATGATCTATTTATTGCGAAGATTCACAGATCTTGGACCAACGGGCGTTTGGATTTCCATGCTGGCGTCCAATGTCCTTATCATTGTGTTTGCGGTATGGCTCTATTTTAAGGGCAAATGGCTTGAAAGTCCTAAGGTAAGTCATTAAAAAAGGAGGACTTCGTATGTACACATTTTGCTATCTCATGTTCGCGATTCCCATGCAAATGGCGACGAACCCATTGCCGCTAGGTCTCCTTATCATCTTAATCGGTCTGCTTGCCGTTGTACTCGCTTACATTACGTTTGAAGTGTATCTTGCCTGGTCACTGTTTCGATACTCGGTAAAAAGAGCTAAGAAGGACGACAGCGCAGATACTGCGTATGTGCCCGAGGAAACGCTAGATTGGTATAAAACGGTAGAAGAAAAGAAAAAAGATTTGTTTTCACGGCCGCACGAGAATTGGGAGATGGAACACGATGGATTGACGTTGAGAGGGATCTTTTTTCCCGCTCAAGAGCAAAATCTGTCTACACGTTTCGCTGGCGGCTGCGCAGTTGTTGTGCACGGTTGGCGTGATGTACGGTTTTCGCGTGCGATCGACGTAATATTATATCTTGATTCGGGATTCTCCGTTTTTGTTCCCTTCCTCCGTGGTCATGAACCGAGCGGAGGTAAGTATATTGATCTTGGTTGCCATTACCGGAAAGATCTCTTTGCCTGGATAGATCAAATACGTGCCCGATCAGACAATGAAAGCCCTTCGTTTTATATTCTGGACGGCTTATCCATGGGCGCTGCCACAGTACTTACCACAAGTGGAGACGATGATTTACCCAGAGATGTTCGTGCTATTCTTGCCGATTGCGGATATTCATCATTTTTGGAACAGGGAAAGTGGATGATCCGTGGGATGAAACCGATTATCCGTTACCCTGCATTCTTTTTTACGCTTGGCTTCTTGCGAATCATAATGGGATACAAGAAGAGCGATCCTACTCCCTTGACACAGGTAGCCAAGGCATCTGTCCCGATTATGATTATTCACGGGGAGGACGACTTGTTCGTACCCCCTCCGATGGGAAAAAAGCTTCATGATGCCTGTGCGTCGGAACTCAAAGATTTCTGGCTCGTAAGTGGAGCAAAACACGCAATGTCACAGAGGGTGGCAGGGGATGAATATTTGGCAAGGAAACTGGCTTTCATCGAAGAGGCACTCAAGCGCGCCTCCGACGAACGCGGTCATTCGTAGTTTAGCGGATGGCTTGCATGATAGTGGAGTAGTTTGATTTCATCATCTATTTCCAGATCGCGGTCACCGGCGCGGTTTTCGAGATGGTGTGTGAGCTCGTGTTTTAAAACATGCTCGAGTTCCCGCAAGAACACCTCATCGGGCGCGTGCTGAAATACGCGATACAAAGATCCATAGTAGATCACGACGTAGCGTCCGAAAATTCTGTCACGGTAATATTCTCCAAGAATAAAAAGATCATCGGCACGCCGATTTGGGTGCAGTCTGATTTCATCCTTGAGCAGAACCCCGCCGTTGAGATCAATAAAAATCTCTTCCGGCAGCGCTTCAACCATTCTGGCCAGCGCTAGTTGCGTTTCTTCCAGTGTCAACATATAACACAAGTATACACCCGTGCATATGAACGCTGACGTTTGGATCGAATCCTGAATCCATTCATAACGAAAATGTTATAGTCATTGAGACATTTTGTATTTGACGCTCCGCTGTCAGCGTGATAACTTTTAGATAGGAGATCCGGCCTCACAGGCTGGATGTTTCTTGATATTTATTCGTACCGTTATGCTTATTTCAAAACATTGCGCGAGGGAGGTTTTTTATATGAATTGGCACAGTAGACGAGATGGGAAACGAGCACGACTTGAGCGCGCGTCTTCCTGGGTCGATCACAAACTTGTCGGGACGGAGTCGATCGCCGCTGTGCTCGAAGCTATCATGCGGCCGGGAGACCGTGTGATCCTCGAAGGTGACAACCAGAAACAGGCGGCATTCCTGGCAAAAGCGCTGACGCAAGTAGATTCGGGCAAAATCAACGGCATTACGATGATGATTCCCTCCATTTCCCGGGACGAGCACCTTGATGTTTTTGACAAGGGCATTGCAAGCGAGATCAATTTTGCCTATGCCGGTGTACAGAGTGTGCGTCTT
Organism: Clostridiales bacterium DTU023; assembly: GCA_001512945.1. Lineage (GTDB taxonomy): Bacteria > Bacillota > Clostridia > Saccharofermentanales > DTU023 > UBA4923. The sequence continues at coordinate 63,671 of LFTF01000061.1, forward strand.
GCCAAGATGCTCGAAAACAATAAGCTAAAGATTGGCGCCATCCACACTTATCTGGAATTGTACTCACGACTTTTTGTTGATCTCATTCCTGATGTTTGTCTTATCGCGGCCGAAAAAGCCGACGAAGATGGCAATCTTTACACAGGGTATAGCACGGAAGATACCCCTGTCTTGGTCGAGGCAGCTGCCTTTAACCATGCGGTTGTGATCGTACAGGCTAATGAAATCGTGGCAAGAGGCAAGTTGCCTCGTGTCGATATTCCCGGTGACTGGGTTGATCTTGTTGTTGAATCTGACGAACCGTACCAGATGGAAGCGCTGTTCACGCGCGATCCACGTAAAATTCGTGATTCTCATATCCTTATGGGTATGATGACAATCAAAGGTATTTACGCCAAACACGGCGTCGTATCGCTTAACCACGGCATCGGCTACAACGGCGCCGCGATCGAGCTACTCTTGCCGACCTACGGGGAAGAGCTGGGTCTCAAAGGTAAAATTTGTCGTCACTGGGTTCTGAACCCACATCCCACTATGATTCCCGCCATCGAAAAAGGATGGGTCAAGAGCATGTACACGTTCGGCGGGGAGAAGGGTATGGAGCGATACACACAGGCGCGTTCTGATATATTCCCCACCGGTCGTGACGGGACGCTCCGCTCGAACCGGGCATTTGCTCAGATAGCCGGTCTCTACGGGATCGATCTGTTCCTCGGGGCCACACTCCAGATGGATTATCTAGGCAATTCATCGACCGTGACAAGCGGGCGACTCACAGGTTTCGGAGGGGCTCCCAACATGGGGCACAACACGCTTGGACGTCGTCATTCGTCAGACGCATGGATGGATATGATGCCCAATCCGGGTAAATCGCTGATTCGCGGAAAAAAACTTGTCGTCCAGATGCTGGCTAGCCAGGGACGTTTTGGCGTGAATTTTGTTCCGGAACTTGACGCCGTCAGGATCGGACGCGAAGCTGGTTTCGACGCGCCGCCTGTCATGATTTACGGAGAAGATGTCACACATGTTGTAACAGAGCAGGGGATTGCGTACCTCTACCTCGCAGAAAGCGATGAGGAAAAGACGCAGATGCTCGGTGCTGTCGCACAAGGCACCCCGATCTCAGAGCACGCAGGGGTAAAGGTAGTCGAGGCGCTCCGGAAAGCCGGTAAGATCGCGCTCCCGGAAGACCTGGGTATTGATCCTGTCAAGGCTACGCATGACCGTCTTGTGGTACAGTCGCTCGACGAACTTGTTGAATTATCCGGCGGTCTTTATGATATCCCGGAAAGTTTTCGAAAATAAACGATAGATGACGTAGGAGGGTAAATTTTTGCTCACTGAAAAACAGAAAAAATTGACGCAACTCAAAGAAGTGCTGGCGAAAGGCGGCGGAGACAAAGCCGTTGAGCGTCAGCATGACCGTGGAAAAATGACAGCCCGCGAGCGCGTTATCGCACTCTTCGACGACAAGAGCTTTGTAGAGACGGGACTCTTTGTCAAACACCGCGCCACGCAGTTTGGTATGGATACAAAACAGGCGGCAGGTGACGGAGTGGTCACGGGATATGGCACGATTGACGGGCGCCTTGTCTGTGTTGCCGCACAGGATTTCACTGTAATCGGTGGTTCTTTAGGCGAAATGCATGCTGACAAGATTGTTCGTACGCAGGAAATGGCGATGAAAGTCGGCGCCCCTATGATCTGCATCAATGACTCGGGGGGCGCGCGTATTCAGGAGGGGGTTGATAGCCTCGCCGGATATGGGCGCATCTTTTACAACAACACAAAGGCTTCGGGCGTTATCCCTCAGATTTCGGTCATCATGGGACCGTGCGCGGGAGGCGCCGTCTATTCGCCGGCATTGACTGATTTTGTCTTTATGGTGGATAACACGAGCGAGATGTTCATTACGGGACCGCAGGTTATTAAGGCAGTCACCGGAGAAGAAGTGACAGCTCAGGAGCTTGGCGGCGCGATGACCCACAATAGCGTCAGCGGCGTCGCCCATTTCCGGGCCGCGGATGAACAGGAGTGCCTGCTTCAAATCAAGACGCTTCTTAGTTATCTGCCACAAAATAATTTGGAAAAACCAAATACTGTTGACTGTTTCCAGGATCCCAATGCTATGATCGAATCCCTGAACTCACTGATCCCGGCAGATCCGCGGACACCCTATGATATGAAGGATCTCATTCACAGCGTTGCGGACGGCGGCGAATTTTTAGAAGTGCAGCCCTATTATGCTCAAAACATAATCACGGGTTATCTGCGACTTAATGGGGAGAGTGTTGGGGTGATCGCGAATCAGCCGCGCGTGATGGCCGGTTGTCTCGATATCAACGCCTCAGACAAAGCCTCCCGATTTATCCGAACGTGCGATGCATTTAACATTCCGCTGCTGACACTTGTGGACGTACCGGGATTCCTTCCGGGCACACAGCAAGAATACGGTGGGATTATACGTCATGGCGCAAAATTGCTGTTTTCATACAGTGAAGCGTCTGTTCCCAAAGTGACGCTGATCGTGCGCAAAGCTTACGGCGGAGCCTACATCGGTATGTGCTCCAAGCATCTAGGAGGAGATATTGTGCTCGGGTGGCCCGATGCGGAGATCGCAGTCATGGGGGCAGAGGGGGCGGCGAATATCATCTTCTCGCGCGAGATCAGAGCAGCGGACGATCCGGAGGCCAAGCGTCAAGAAAAGATCGCTGAATACTCAGAGGGAATGATGAGCCCTTATATCGCGGCGGAGAGAGGATATCTGGATGATGTCATTATGCCGGAGGAGACGCGTCAGCGGTTGATCTCATCATTTGACACGCTGCGAGGGAAACGCATGACCGTGATCTCGAAAAAACATGGCAACATGCCTTTGTAAAGGAGACAACGGATGGATTTTCAAAATCTGACTTTCGGCAATAGCCTTCTCGTCTCGGCTTTCAGTATTCTGATCGTGTTTCTCGTGCTTCTTTGTATCTCTTATCTCGTGGATGGCACAGCATTTTTTGCTAACCGAAAAAAGAGAGGCAAAGAATTACTTGCATCAGGTGATGCCTCACAAGATAACTCGTCTGAAGACGCAGAGAGTCAAAATGAAGTAGATATGAAAACAGCTGCCATCATTATGGCGGCGATTACAGCCTATTCACAGAGCGATACGCGCTTTGTTATAAGAAAAATCGAACGCCGCGAGGCGACTCTTTCCGACTGGGAAGCAGCGGGCATCCGGGATACGCTCCGGCGCCCGTCATAGAAGGGAATCGTATACCATGACGATCAAAACATTTCGTATTGTGATTGACGGCGTTGAGCACTACGTCGAAGTCGAGGAGATCCGAGAGGGTAGTTCGGCGGCGCCCGTGCCTACGGTATCGCGTCCAATACCAACAGCGGCTGTCGCGCCCCCCGTGAGATCAGCTCCAAAAGTGGCCCCGCCCCCTCAGGCGTCTGCTTCGGGCAATGTCGTCACCGCGCCCTTACAGGGCACGATACTCGAGATTGCGGTCAAAGAGGGTGACACGGTGAAAGCCGGTGATATCCTCGTCGTCATTGAAGCCATGAAGATGGAAAATGAGATCGTCGCGCCGGGTGATGGCGTAATTGGCGGTATTCATGTCAATAAAGGAGATGTTGTCCGGGCAGGCGAACTGCTCATTTCTTTCAAGTAGGAGATCACAATGCTGAAAATCCTCGTCGATTTTTTCCAAAATTCAGGCGTCGTGGAATTGTTTCGCTTCGACACGGAGTTGTTCGGAATCATGTTACCCGGCAAGCTGATTATGATTGCGCTTGCCTGCCTGTTCATCTATTTGGGAGTAAAAAAAGGATATGAGCCGTATCTGCTGATCCCGATCGCGTTTGGGATGCTTCTGGCCAATCTCCCGCTGACAGGTCTTCTGGACGGACCGCTTGGCAATCAGCCGGGCGGCCTCATATACTATCTGTATCAGGGGACGGCACTTGGTATTTACCCGCCCTTGATCTTCCTCTGTATCGGAGTAGGGACGGATTTTGGTCCTCTGATCGCCAACCCGAAAAGTCTGCTTCTGGGTGCTGCCGCACAACTCGGCATCTTTGCCACTTTCCTAGGCGCGATGGCGCTCAAGTTCACTCCGCAACAAGCGGCCTCGATCGGCATTGTCGGAGGCGCGGACGGGCCGACGGCATTGTTCTTGACGAGCCGGCTTGCGCCGGAACTACTGGGACCGATCGCAATCGCCGCCTATTCTTATATGGCACTGGTGCCGATTATTCAGCCTCCGATCATGAAGGCGCTCACGACAAAAAAAGAGCGCGAAATCAAGATGGAGCAACTCCGCGAAGTCAGTCAGAAAGAGAAAATTCTCTTTCCGATTATTGTCACGCTTTTCACCGTTGTGCTGCTTCCCTCGGCCGGAGCGCTGATCGGAATGCTGATGCTAGGGAATTTGTTGAAAGAGTCGGAGCGGGTGCCGCTTCTTGTCAACGCGATCCAGAATTCACTGATGTATATTGTCTCGATTCTGCTTGGTTTGACAGTGGGAGCCACAGCGACGGCAGAAACATTTCTGACGCCCAGTACGCTTATGATCATAGGTCTCGGGCTTGCCGCATTCTCTTTTGGAACTGCGAGCGGTGTGCTCTTGGGCAAACTGATGTGCTTGCTCACCAAGGGCAAAGTCAATCCGTTGATTGGCGCGGCTGGCGTATCAGCCGTACCGATGGCTGCCCGTGTCGTCCAGAAAGAAGGCCAAAAGTATAACCCGTCTAATTTCCTGCTCATGCATGCGATGGGGCCCAACGTGGCAGGCGTAATCGGCTCTGCGGTTGCCGCCGGTCTGCTGTTGAGTTTCTTCGGTTAACGAACAATAGTCCGAGTTAAGAAAGGGGTTCTTTTGTGAAACGGTTTGATGTGATGGAAACAACGGTCGCGCAAGTCCACGAAGCCATGCGATCGGGTCGTTTGAGTGCCCGTGAGCTTGTTGAAACGTATCTCGCGCGCATTGAAGCGTTCGAGGACAAGGGCCCCGCGATTAATGCCATCATCTTGGTTAACCCGAAGGCTTTAGATGAAGCTGATCGCTTGGATCAGGCGCTACAGAAAACAGGAGAATTGCAGGGCACGCTCCACGGTATCCCTGTGATGTTAAAAGACAACGTCGATACATACGACATGGCAACGACGGCTGGGTCAAAATCGCTTCAAGGTTACATCCCCGATGAAGACGCGTTTATCGCTAAAAAGCTCCGTGAGGCCGGCGCGATCATACTTGCCAAAACCAATCTGCATGAGTTCGCAATCTGGGGTGAGACCATCAGTTCGATGCTTGGGCAGACGGTCAATCCGTACGACTCGACGCGCACTCCCGGAGGCTCATCGGGTGGGACAGGTGCCGCGATTGCGTGTAATATCGGCATTATCGGGATCGGAACGGATACTATTAATTCGATCAGGAGTCCGGCGTCCGCCTGCAGTCTGGCAGGTATTCGACCTACTATCGGGCTGGTTAGTCGTACGGGGATTGTGCCTTATAGCTTGACACAGGATACAGCCGGTCCCATTTGCCGTACAGTTGAAGATTGTGTGAGGACGCTTGACGTTATCGCCGGCTACGATCCCAACGATGATGAGACGGCGTGGAGTGTCGGCAGACAGCCTGTCAGCTACATGCCATACCTTCGCCCGGATGGGTTGAAAGGAAAGCGTCTGGGCGTCTTAGAGAGCTTCTTCGGGTGTGATGAGATCAATCAACCTGTCAATGATGTTATGAAGGAGGCAATGCTCTGTTTTGAGGAGGGAGGCGCCACCTTGATCGCAATCCCGGACCACATTGACAGCGACTGGATGATCAAAGAGGTCAGTGTCCATCTAGATGACTTCAAAACACACTTGAACGGATATCTGGCCAAGTTGCGGCCCGACGCTCCGGTTCACTCCGTAGAGGAAATCATCGAAGGCGGTAAATATCATCCCGGTATCGAGGAAAATCTCAAGACAGCGCTCCAACTTGATGTCGGCACACCCGTTTATAATCAAAAATTAATCCGTCAGGCGGAGATGCGAACTCGGATCATGAAAATTATGGCTGATCACGAACTTGACGCTTTAATCTATCCGCATCAGCAGCAACTCGTATGTAAAATTGGAAGTGGGCAGCAGCAACGCAATGGTGTTCTGTGCTCGGCAACGGGATTTCCGTCAATCGCTGTGCCCGCAGGCTTTGCCCCCGACCCGCAAGCACCGATTGGTGTGCCCGTCGGACTAGAGGTTATAGGAAGACCATTCAGCGAACCTGTCCTGATCGAAATCGCATTCAGTTTTGAGCAGATTTCATGCTTGCGTCGACCGCCGGCGGCGGCTCCAGCCCTTCTGTAACGAAAAAATAATGGGTGTCAGGCACTCTCTTGCGACATCGATAATTTGCGGAAATAATCGATCAAAAAATCTGCAAACAAGATCTCGTACTTGCTGAGTTCTCGTCGGTCAAGTGTGCTGAGGTTAATGAA
>LFTF01000061.1:70192-72553 GCA_001512945.1 Clostridiales bacterium DTU023
GTCGTCGTATTATCCGTCTCGAATATTACTCTTGGTTCGAATCCGGCGAGTTCGCAATAATGATCGGTGATCTGCCTAAGCCCTCGGGTCTTGAACAAGCTAACAAACCCCATATCGCTGACCTCCGCGAGCGCGATTTGCTGTCTGTTTCCAAAGGGGCCGTCCCGCTGAACGGCCAACTTGATTTCTTCTTCGGCCAGGACAAAGGTATCTTCGTCTGTAGGGCGTTCACGTGAAGAAAACAGCTGCATAGGGTAGCCGGTTTTTTCAATGCGGCCGTACGTGGCCTGATGGAGTAAGCGAAATTTGGCGTCATCGTGTTTTTCAATGAAAGCGGTGCAGATATGGGGGAAGAGGTAAGAGGCGGCTTCCACAATAATTGAAATGGTGGAGTCTTCTTGCTCTTTTCGCGTAAGCATGGCAGACGTGAGCCCCGATGTAAGACGCAGAACCTGTTTCGCGTATTCGTAGAGTAATTGACCGTTTTCGTTGACAACAATGCTTGTTCCCGACCGATCGAAGAGCGCGAGTCCAAATTCATCTTCAAGCGCTCGGATGGCGCGCGAAGCAGCAGGCTGAGGAATACCGATATGAGCGCTCGCTTTGGTGACACTCCCAAATTCGACTACGTGCTTAAAGATATTTAATTGGTGAAAGGTCATTGTAATACTCAATTCTGTTGAATGGTGTGCCGCTTCAATGCTCCGCAATTTAGGATACTACAGTAACGTCTATACCGCTTATGATATGGCTCACGGCGACAAGCAATCACTAATGCCGAAAACCAAATGCCAACCACAACACATAATAGGTTGACGGAGAATAACAGGCATCCCATAATGATCAGACGTGAGCTGGGCAAGAGATAGAACCGAATCTGGACCCAAACAGCGGAGGCTAGATGGACACATCATCAACAACAGATCATCTTACTTGTGTGGGCATCCAAAGTGAATTGTCCGATTTTTGGGATCCTATCCAGGTCCATGTATTAGAACAGGTTACGTCGACGAATATATTAGCAAAGCAGGCGATTGCAGGCGATGTGAGGAATTATCTGTTTGTTGCCGAATCACAGACGTCAGGGCGCGGGAGGCGCGGGCGATCATTTTATTCACCTAAAGGTGCCGGTTTATATTTCTCGCTTGCGTTCCCTTGGGATAGGGAAGAGACGCCGGTGCTTGTCACAACCATGGCAGCAGTTGCTGTTTGTCGTGTCCTTGAACGTGAGTTGGGAGTTGACGCAAGTATCAAGTGGGTCAACGATTTGTTGATCGACGGCCGTAAGATCTGTGGAATTTTGACAGAGGCTGTAATGGATCGTGAAACGAGTCACGTCGGCTCCGTAGTTGTCGGGATTGGTCTCAATCTTGTGCAACCAGATGACGGTTATCCTAAGGAGATCCAAGAGATTGCGGGAGCTGTCACGGATGGAACGATAGCGGTCAATCGCAATCAGATGGTCGCGCAGATTATTAACGAAATAGGGGCGATTATCGAAGAGTTTCCCGATCGCGGTTACCTGGATGAATATCGCAGACGCTGTTTGATTCTGGGACGTGAAGTTGAACTCGACTCAGGTAAACGGATTATTCCATTGGAAATCACGGATGACGGGGCACTGCTTTATCGCGAGGATGGGGAGTGGGTAGTGATCGATTCAGGAGAGATTTCAGTTGTTGGTTTCTCGAGATGAATGCTGAATGAACCGGGGGATAGACACAAGAACGATGATTGCTACCAGAATTTAGCAAAAGTTTTCGTTGTTGATTGCTCTTTCAAGTTTTTCTCCAACGCTGATAAGGTCTATCGATATCTCCTCTTTATTTTAGTCAAAAAACGACTCCATAGATATTTCTATTATTATCGATCAATTCGCTTTTCGCGCGCAAGTGTTTTTCTCTTTCTGAATATCAGATGCTCCATCACAAGAACAGTTATCGTGCCGACAACAAAGCCATTTCCGAGAATAGGGCGGAGCAGGCCGGGGGTAGCAGCGATTGCGGCATCTGGCAGGAAAGAAACGACAAGACCCAGCATCAGCGGCAGACCGATAGTTAGCCCATCCTCAAAAGTGAACTTATCGCTTGTATAGGCTGTCATCATTCCGGCGGCGACCTGTGTACACATAATGTAAAGAAAAATAACACCGATAATCAGAGGCGGTACTCCACATAAGAAGGAAACGACTCCCGGCATAAAGGAGAATACGATCAGCGCGATTCCTGTCGGCACAAGTGTATAGCGTGAGGCGATGCCGGTTGAAGCAATGACTCCTGTGCTGAGAGAGAAGTTGACCGGTCCGATCACGCCGAAAAGGCCGGCGATGACGTTGGACAGTCCTGATACAGTTAGGCCAGA
>LFTF01000127.1 GCA_001512945.1 Clostridiales bacterium DTU023
ACGATTGGAAATTTCTTTATCGAGTTTATCCATGTTAACCACTCAATCGCCGATGCTGTCTCTATTGCTATAACCTCACCGGTAGGCACTGTCTTCGTCACAGGTGATTTCAAAATCGATTACACGCCGACAACGGTCGAACCGATGGATCTTGGGAAAATCGCGGAAATCGGTAACAAGGGCGTCCTCGCCTTACTCTCTGATAGCACCAACGCTGAGCGCCCGGGTCATTCTCTTTCAGAGCGTGAAGTCGGTAAAGCGTTCAAAGAAATTTTTTCTGAGGCTACTGGACGTATTATCGTCGCAATGTTCTCATCAAACATCTTCCGCCTGCAGCAAGTCATCTCAACAGCGGAAGCACACGGTCGCAAGGTGCTGATCCTGGGGCGGAGCTTGTTGAATGTGTTTGCGGCCTCAAATAGCCTCGGCTACCTCACCTACGATCCTTCAACGATCATCGACATCAAAAACATTGATAAATTCCCAACGCAAGAGATTGTCATAATCGCGACAGGCAGCCAGGGCGAACCCATGTCGGCGCTCTCCCGGCTCGCATTCTCCGAACACCGGAGCACGGAGATCATGGAAGGCGACACCGTCATTCTCTCTTCCAGCATGATTCCCGGCAATCAAGAGGCGATCTACCGTGTCGTCAACGAACTGTTCATGAAAGGAGCTCAGGTAATCTATGAGTCGATTTTGGATGTGCACGCGTCCGGCCATGCATGCCAGGATGAATTGAAGCAGATCATCACGCTCACACGACCCAATCATTTCATCCCCGCGCATGGCGAATTCCGTATGCTCTACAGGCACGCAGAACTGGCAAGCCTGATGGGAATTCCGAATGACCGGATTACGCTACTCGCGAATGGCGATATTATTGAATTCACAGAAGACGGCGCGATGAATTTCGCCGGATATACCGAAGGGGCTGGTATCTTGATCGACGGATCAGGAATGGGCGATGTCGACGCGTTTGTGCTTCGCGACCGTCTCCAGCTTGCGGAGGATGGCATCGTCTCGGTCATGGTCCTGATCGATGCTCAGGCAAACAGGCTATACGGCGATCCCGTCATTCAGGCTCGCGGGTTTATCTTCGAAAGCGAGATGAACCACATCATTGATATCTGTCAAAATCGTGTCAAAGAAATAGCCGATGAACTCCAGAGCAAGAATAAGCCGCTCGACCGGGCAATGACATCAAAAGACGTCAGCGATAAAATACAGAGAACTTTGTACGGATATTCGAAGAGGAGACCCTTTGTCATGGTCTCGGTGATGACTGTCTGAAATCAGTTGTGACCCCTGGAAACGCTGACGACGCTGTCGACGGCTTTGATGCGTCCGACAAGACGGTCGTACTGCTCCTGATTTTCAATATCAACCGTCATTAACAGATTGGCGCTGATATCGCGCGCCGATGACATGCGTGCCGACTGCACTGAGACATGTTCTTCTGCAATCGCCGCTGATATTTCAGCGAGCAGATTGGTGCGGTCACGTGCGATGACACGCAAATTAACGGGATATGTCCGGTGCGAACTGCCTGTCTCAGTCATCCAAAGAACGTCAATAAGCCGTGAAGCGCGTTCCGCGTCTTCCGGTGATCGGTCGAACGAATCAAGGATAGACCGAATGTTGGGACAGTCGATCCGGTGAACCGCGACTCCCATACCTCGTGTCACATAACCGATGATTTCGTCGCCGGGAACGGGATTGCAACAACGTGATATTTTGACTAACGCATTTTCGAGTCCTTTAACCTTGACCGGAATGTCTGCTTGTTTTTTTGTCTTCTTCTTTGGCTTCTCAGGAACAGTTTTGTCGAGAATCAGCGCTTCGGTGACAAGCATATTGCTGGGATTGTGAATTACCTGACCTGTTTTAGAGACACGGTACCCCCTTCGGACGCGTTCTTCTTCTGGCAGAGCAGTAATGTAAGCATCACGAAGCTTGGGGACGACGCGGCCCGCAGGAAGGCCGCCGTAACCAACTACGGCAAGCAGATCATCCAGCGAATGAATCGAGTATTGTTTTAGGAGAGGAGTGACATACTCTTTCTTGAGAAGATCCGATGTCTGAAAGCCCAGTTTCTGAGACTCCCGATCTAACAGTTCACGCCCGCGAATGATATTCTCGTCACGGCGCTCACGTTTAAACCAAGATGAGATTTTATTGCGCGCAGAACTGCTCTTCACGATATTGAGCCAGTCGCGAGACGGGCCGCGCACCTTATCTGACGTCAAAATCTCTACAATATCACCATTTTTCAACTCATATGTGAGTGACACCATGCGTCCGTTTACCTTGACACCGTACATTGAATTGCCGATATCGCTATGGATGTGATACGCAAAATCAACAGGCACGGCTCCGGTGGGCAATGCTACGACCTTGCCCATGGGAGTAAAAACAAACACTTCCTCCGGCAGTAGACCTTCTTTCAAAGCATCCATATAATCGCCGGCGTCACTCATGTCGCTCTGCCATTCAAGAAGCTGACGGAGCCATGAGAGGCGAACCTCAAAGACATCCTGTTTTTTGTCGCCGGCGCCTTCTTTGTAGCGCCAGTGCGCCGCAATACCGAACTCGGCCGTACGGTGCATATCTTGTGTTCTAATCTGAACTTCAAACGGAATCCCACGATGTCCGATAACCGTCGAGTGCAGTGACTGATACCCGTTACTTTTCGGCATCGCGATATAATCACGAAACCTACCCGGAATGGGTTTATAGAGTTCATGGACAAGTCCAAGAATAGCGTAACACTCACTTACCGTCGGTACGATGATGCGTGTCGCGAATAAATCGTAAATTTCGTCGAGCTGTTTGACTTGCTCTTTCATCTTGCGATAGATGCTGTATAAATGTTTGGGCCTTCCTTCGAGATCTGCTTGAATGCCCATCTCCGCAATCTTTTCGGCCAGTTCAGCTTCAATCTCGTTCAAGTATTTTTCGCGGTCAGAACGGCGCTGTGACAGCATCCCTGCAAGTTCATAGTAGGAGTCAGGATCCAAATAGCGGAGGCTCAAATCCTCCAATTCCCACTTGATGCGATGGATACCGAGTCTGGCGGCAAGAGGCGCATAAATATCGATCGTCTCACGCGCAGTTGAAATCTGTTTTTCAGGTTCTTTGAATTTCATCGTGCGCATGTTATGCAACCGATCCGCCAGTTTGATCAGCACAACACGGATATCCTTAGCCATCGCGAGAAACATTTTGCGGAAATTTTGTGCCTGCATTTCTTCTTTCGAGGAATAGGAAATGCGTGACAGCTTGGTAACACCGTCAACAAGGTCGGCTACTTCCTGTCCGAGACGATCGCGGATATCTTCAAGCGTGGTATCCGTGTCTTCCACCGTATCATGCAGCAGTGCCGCCGCCAACGTGTATTCGTCAACAAGACCGAGCTCGAATAGAATACCCGTCGCGGCTACTGGATGGATAATATAAAGCTCGCCTGTCGCGCGAAGTTGTTTTTTGTGCGCCTCTTTGGCCATTTCGTAAGCGCTGATGATGAACGAAGCATCCTCCCGGTGAACTGCTTTTTTCCAAGCTTCAACAAGACGCTCCATTTCAGCATCTGTTTGAGCGATCGTTTTCAGCTGATCATCGGTATAAGCAAACTCGTCCGTCATATTACAAGAACTCCCTGTGCAATCAGTTTAGCCCATAAAGGCGCCTCTGATAAAGCCGGTCTCTGTCCTTCAAAATCCAGAATCCTAAATGAAAAACTACCGTCTTCTTCAGCAATAAATTCCCCCAGGCCCGCTTGGCTGAAGACAGCAAGTGCAAGCAAAATTTCAAGGCCACCCGCCTCTACATTATAACGGTGCGACAAAACCCACGCCAAACGGACGGGCATAAAGCGAACTGGGAACTTGCCGGAACCGGAAAGTTCCTCCATAAGTTGCCATAAAGAGACAAAAAGAGCTTGTGACATCGCGGGAGATGGGTACTTTGAAGACATGGAGGGTGACTCTCCACGAGCTACTCCGTTCCAGCTTTGCAAAGCCGAAACAGCCTGCTCATTGAGTTTTTCCTGCTCCGACGGCCGTATATCCTTAACTCTCAACTGAAGCTGGCGGCGGCCCCGCCAAGTATTGAATTCCGGTGTCGCCAGTACATCCACGATATCTCCGACGCTGTAAAATTCCTCGTCAGCACCACGGTGAAATAGTATGGCATCCACAAGGCGCATCGTTCGATCCGATGTTCTCAACTTAATCTTGAGATGTCGCCCGTTTCCAACACATGACAACATTTCAATCACCAGATTGGGAATCCACAGCACGGGTCGTTCAAATCCGTTTCCTGACGGTTCAAGAATCTCAAATCGATCGAGAAGTTCTTCACTGAGTTCATTGCCTTCAAGCATCGCATCGGCCTGAAAAGGTATGACGCGCTCTCGTTCCGGTATTGCTTCGAGGTAGCTCTCCATCTCTTCGCAGAATGATTCTATGTTTTCCGCTCTGAGTGTGAGACCCGCAGCCCCCTTATGACCACCGAATCTCTCGAGCAGGTGCCCTGCTGAGGCGATCGCTTCAATGAGATTGATGCCGCCGAATGAGCGCGCTGATCCGGTATACATACCATTTTCTTTGATGAGCGTAATGGCGGGCACACGGAGCCGATCTACGAGACGGGAACTAACAATGCCAAGTACGCCCGGATGCCATGTCTCGCCTTGCGCGATGGCAATATAAAGCGGCTCATCGCCATGCTTTGCGAGAACTGAACGCAGCGCATCCTCAAAGACATCCTGCTCGACTAGACGGCGCTCACTATTTAATACATCTAGCCCCTCTGCAAGGTGAGTCGCCCGGGCCGGATCATCTTCGAGCAGAAGATCAAGAGCGAGACGAACATCGCTCATCCTTCCGGCAGCATTCAATCTTGGCGCGATTGAAAAAGCAACATCGCGCGCACGAACCGCCGTGCCTTTATCCGCGTCTGATTGGCGGTAAACTGCTTTCAAGCCCTCAGGCGCAGAGGTCGAGAAGACACGCAGCCCTTCTCGGACAATTGCCCGATTGGATCCTGTGAGTGGCATCACGTCCGCTACCGTTCCAATCGCTGACAACACAATCAAAGACTCTCGGACGCTGGAGACCACTCCCCTACGTTTATCGAGCGCCAACGTCAGCATCAGCGCAACACCCGAACCCGATAGGTGCGCAAACGGAAAACTATCATCCTCAAGCGCAGGATTGATGACCGGCGCCATCTCCCGATCAACTGGACCGGTTGCCTGATGGTGGTCCGTTACGATAACACCAATGCCTCGAGCTGTAAGCTCCGCGATTGAATCTGGTGAAGCGGTGCCTGTATCTACCGTGATCACAAGATCGGGGCGATGAAGCGCAATTTCGTCAACCAGCGACATGGACAGTCCGTAGCCATCGTCGAACCGGTCTGGTATTAAGAGGGCCGGTTTAAATCCGCGCTCCTCAAAATAACGCGATAACAGGGCGGTGGATGTAAGACCGTCGGCGTCATAATCACCGAAGATGAGCAAGCGCGGACTCTGCTTTTCGAGTGTGTGCTCAATTACATCGCACGCGCGCCCCATATCGATAAATAGAAATGGATCAGGCAGGTCATCAATTGACAAATTGAAAAAAGCATTTCGCTTTTCGAGTGTATCGAGCCCGCGAGCTTCAAGAATTCGTGACAGCGCATCAGTGCCCGGATCTGTCGCTATCTTGTCATCCAACAGTTCCCAAGGTGCAGGTAAGAGCCAGCTCAACATCTCACGTCTTGCTTTGTCCTCTATCACGAATTCTTCCTCCGCATTTTCTGTTCCATAGAAAAAAGGTCCGTTGCTCAACAACGAACCTCTCTCTTGTCAATCGCAAATTATTAGCGCTTGCGCTTTCTGGCGGCTTCTGCTTTTTTCTTACGTTTTACACTCGGTTTGTCGTAGTGTTCACGTTTACGCACTTCCGAAAGCACGCCCGAACGCGCGCAAGAACGCTTAAAACGTCTCAGCGCACTGTCCAGGGATTCATTTTCTTTAACGCGAATCTCCGTCAATTTCATCCCTCCCCTCACAGTGGACTCTGAGTAATCCCATAGGATTCACAGTTACTGTGTAGTATACAATGAATGGCATGAGACCGTCAAATAGGTGATTTCACGCTCTTTCACTCAAATTTTCAGCAAAATGGTGATAGACTGAAATCAATCGAACTGTATGCACGATTGGGGAGGTGACTTGTGGCTGTCAAAAAGAGACAACCGCACTTATGTGACACAATGTCCGTCAAAAAACAGCGGCAAGCACGCGGTGTGGCCGTGCCGTGTACATTGTTTGTGACTATCCTAATGCTTGTCTTAATTTTCCTGCCAGCCCCCAAGGTACAGGCAGCAGGAAACTGGACGCACAGCGCGGTCGAAAAAGCGACGGCTGACATCCGTGTCAACCAGGATGGAACCGTCGATATTACAGAAACAATTGTCTATCGCTTCGATAAACCAAAAACGTCGCTATCGTTTGATCTTATTTTCCCATTCCAGGGCGAACCGCGGCTAACATCTTTCGAAGTTGCTCAGACAACAACAGAAATGTCTGAGAAATTCATCACCATCCCTCAACGAGACGAGTTGCGACCGCAACCCATTTTTTTCACGACAACCCGTAAAAACGACCGGATCCGAATCAATCTGCAAATGACCGCATTTACTGGTGATTTCGTTTTCAGAATCGGGTATCAGTGGAACCGCGGGGTCGTTCATAAAGAAGGGCAAGCCTTGATGTCGGGTCCACTGCTCGTTGTCCGTCCTGAGACGCCTGTGGATACCATGCGCTGGACCATTACAATGCCAGCGGGATGTCGACTTGACCTCTCGCGCATTGTACCCGTCACTATGCATTCGATGACTATAAACAAGGTATCAGAAACATGTATCTCGCTTGTTGACAATCGCCCCTTCTTTAAGAACGACGGAGTAGGAATTGTCATAAGCGTTCCCGCGGACTGTTTCCCCTTGATCCTCCCCGCCTCTGACTCCGATACCTTTGAGACGATTCTGGCAAACGCCAGCTCACGTTCTAAGTACCTTACGCGCTTAGAAACATTGCGAAGATCAATCTCACGAATTGTGGTACCCCTCACAATCGTGGGAATTTTGCTGATCTATACGTTTTTTTATATGATCCAAATACTACGGCGAAAGCGGCTGTCGCGCGATTTCGCATACTGGCCTACCACCGCCTCCCCTGCCATTGTTGCCAGACTCGCCCGTATCCGGCCCATTGATTCCCGACTCCTTCTCGCCGCAATTGCAAGTCTTATCAATCGAAAAGAGATTGAAGCGGTGGATGAAGTTCTAATCTGGAAACATCCTGAGCGCAACGATTTTTCTGATTTTACCACGTGGGAGACTCTGCTTTTACAATGGCTGTTTGCTTATGATCCCGAATACGGGCACGTGCTTGCCCCTGAACGACTTCGTGTCGCAGCGAGACAATCTGATTTTCGAGAACTCGCCCATCGTTTCAGAGAACACATCGATAATGAATTCGCAGAAAGCGGGCTCATCGATCCACGTTTGACAAGATTTTTCCGAGCCGGATTCTTCTTGTTTGCATTTCTATTTTTGATCATGTCAACTGTTTTCTTTGTTTTGACTCACGCTGTTTTCGCATTATTGCTTATGATCCCCGCATTGCTTTTCACTATTAGTGGTATTACCTTCCGATTCCTAACCAAGGAAGGCGTCTTACGTTACCATGAGTCACGAGAATTTTCGAAACAATTGACATCACCGCTTAAACTGATTTCATCATGTTCCGGTCGCCTCACCGATATTGAAACATTGATCAGCGCACTGCCGGCTGCCATCGCGATCAATAAAAGGAAAAACTATTTCCAAGGCATTCGTTCACTGTCGAGACGGTCTTTCTTGCATGCGTCTTACGCTCTTTTGCACGTATATCGCAAAGTCCCGTTTCCGGCAGCACCCGGTATCCCCCCGGGAGATATCGATGCGGAAATCGCAAGAGTAACCCGTGATCTGGATGAGATGGAACGCATTCTGACCGCGTGGAAAGAATTTTTTGATTCCTGCTTTATATAGTGTGAACGATCGATTCTAGAATGCTGGAAGCACAGCAGACGCGATACAGATACATGCAATCCCTTCTCCACGACCAAAAGCCGTCATCTCCTCTCCCGAAGTAGCGGTGATTGTGACGTGATGTACCGGCAACTGCACAAGGGTGGCGATTTCTCGACGCATAGATTCGATGATATTCGCAAATTGCGGTCTTTTTGCCTCAATTGAAAAAGACAAATGTGTGAGTTGAATATCTTTCAGAGAATCAAGCGCAAGCATGACATAGGCGCGGCTGTCGGTGATTCCTTTCCGGCACAGGTCGTCTGCTGCCATTCCGAGCACACGTTCTCCCGTAAGACCTGACACAGCGTTCGTCAAAGCATGTAGGATGACATCGGCATCACTGTTACCGAGAAGGGGCGGGCAGCCTTCAACCGTAACTCCTCCAAGAATAAGAGGGCGATTATTTGCCTGCCAATCTGCTTGCGGTACAAAACAATGACTGTCCTGACCGATGGCAGCTATGGAAATCATGGCATTATTCTTGTCACTCATCCTTTTGTTCCTCTCTATGCTTTGGGTGGCATGCTTTGAGAATATGATACCCTTTTGCGCGAGCAACTGTTGTGACAGCCTCGAAATACAATTGGAGTTCGCGTTTCGCGGTGGCTGCACCCTGTTTGACACGGATCACAACATAAAAAACGCCATCGGGCGTCAACCGGGAACTTACCTGCCGGAAAAGGCGATAAACAGTTTCTTTGCCTGCACGGATTGGCGGATTAGATAGGACGAGATCAAAAATGGCGTCACCGGGCACACCATCTGCTTCCACGAAACGAGTGCGACTGGACATGCCCTCATGTTCTGCATTATGAGTAGCCAGTTCTACCGCCCGGCTATTGATATCACAGCCAGTAACTGTAAATGACGGACGGAGTTTGGCGAGCGCGATCGCCATAATGCCAACCCCTGTTCCAAGATCGAGCGTATTTAATGGCCGGTCCTTTTGTTCCGCGAGAACTGTCCTGACAAGCAAATCAGTTCCCGGATCAACTCGATGACGCGAGAATACACTGCTGTCCGTCCGAAAAACGAATTGCACACCCTCCCACATCGCTTCGGTGGTTGCCATATCGTGAGCCGTTACGGGAATTTTATCAAAGTAGTGTGAATGCTTGTCCGTCATTGTCAATTACGGTGAATCCCTTTCTTTTGAATCATGGCTCCATTCGGCCAGATAAACGCGCTGAGCCCAGGATGTTTTCTTGAGCGCCAAAATAAGGGGAAGTCCCACGCCTAGCAGGATGACCGCCTGAGAAACAAATATAGTGCCAATACTTGCGGCAATCAGTGTCGGTGAAACGTCGTTCGTCCGGATCAAGAAAGGCAAATAGGTTCCGACAACCACGGCATTCAGGACAATTGGCGGGACAAGCGGAACAATCTGCTGCATAAAATGCTTTAGTGAAAACCCCGTATCAACGGGTATTTCGCGTGTAACTTCAAGTGCTAGGCGACGACGCCACGATCTTCCTATTCGCCACGTCGCGACAGCCGCCAGAAGTGTTGTCGCGCTACCTGCGAGCACATCTACGAGACCAAGTGGCGCGGGGTTCAGAAGATTTGAGACAAGGCAACCCACGAAAACACCGATGATCGCGGACGGGAATAGTGCAGGAAGAGCCGTCAATGCTTCTGCGAGCCGGAACTGTACGACGGAAAAACTCATGAAAGACGTCGCCATTGTCAACGCCAAATACAGAGCGACAACCAGCGCACTTTGTGTCAACGAAACAAGTGGGCTGGCGCCCGGCCGTTTATTCAGCGATATACGTGATCTGTCCATTCAAAACGTTCCGTCTTGCTGGCGGATACAACAATCAGTCGTTCGGAGACGCTACAACGACGGCGAATACCATCTGATGGCCGTTGATGTCCCACGTTTGCGCGGTTACTCCTTCGGGGAGCGCTTCGCCTTCATCGTAATAGATCATCTGATCAGCCAAGACATCCGCCATGATGTCTTCGGCATAGTCATCAAAGACTTTCTGCTGCTCATTACGCATGACATGTAAATAGATCCGGTCTGTGACCTGGAAACCACTGGATCGACGCATCGTCTGCACCTTGCTGACGATCTCACGAACCATACCTTCTTCGATCAATTCCAGTGTTAAGGCTGTCACCAGGGCGACTTTGACATCGCCTGCGGTTTCTACGGCAAATCCTTCGGCCGGTATTTCCTCAACGAGCAGATCGTCAAGCGTCAGATGGTAAACCGTGCCGTCAACGTCAAGCTCAATTGTGCGATCCTGCTGAAGCGCGTCCATGGTGACTCTGCCTGGTAGCGCCTCGATCATGGGGCGCGCTTTGGGAAGATCTCCACCCATCAAACGCCCGAGCGTTCTTAGTTGCGGCTTGAAAGTGAAATCGATGAGGCACCTGTCGTCCTCTGCGACTGTGAGTTTGCGAACATTTAGCTCGTCTAAGATAAGCGCGCACAATTCCGCGGAAAGAGGTTTTGTTCCGACTACAACCATTTCAGACAACGGCTGGCGAATCTTGAGTTGCGCGTTGTTTCTTGCCGCGCGCCCCAGTGATACAAGCTCGAGCACGCGCTCCATATCTTGTTCAAGCGCCGAGTCGATCCGATCTTCGCGTGCGGTTGGGAAATCGCACATGTGTATACTTTCCGGTACATTCGGGAAATGACCGGCTATAAGGTTTTGGTAAACAGTTTCGGCCATAAATGGCGTAAAAGGCGCGATCAGATGTGCCATTGTCACCAGGATGTCGTGCAACACGATATAGGCTGTGATCTTGTCAGCATCCATGTCAGGACCCCAGTAACGCTCACGCGACCGGCGAACATACCAATTCGATAAATCTTCAACGAACGCTTCCAAAGCTCGCGCGGCCATCGTGATGTCGCAAGCTTCGAGTCTTTTGTCGACTTCACGGCAAAGCGAATTCAACCGGCTCTCAATCCAACGGTCCATCACCGTCTTGTGTTCATCAACGGGGTAATCCCGATATTCATACCTATCAAACTCGTCAATATTCGCGTAAAGCACAAAGAACGCGTACGTGTTCCAGAATGTACCCATGAAACGTCGCTTGGCCTCATTGACGGACGCTTCCGAAAAACGGGCCGAGAGCCAGGGTTGGCTTCCGGAATAGAACATCCACCGCATGGCGTCCGCGCCCTCGAGGTCGAGAATACTCGCCGGCTCAACGATATTGCCCAAATGCTTTGACATCTTGATGCCGTCCTTGTCGAGAACATGTCCCAGCACCAAACACATCTTGTAAGCCTCGCTGTCAAAGAGGCATGTACTAATCGCGTGAAGATTGTAAAACCAGCCGCGTGTCTGATCGATCGCCTCGGAAATAAAGTCTGCGGGCATCCGCTCTTTGCAAATTTCTTGATTTTCAAATGGGTAGTGATACTGAGCAAATGGCATTGAACCGGCATCATACCAACAGTCAATAACTTCCGGAACACGATTCATCACGCCTGAACACTCCGGACACGTCAGATGGACGCGGTCGATCATCGGCTTGTGAAGTTCAATATCTTCCGGACAGTCAGGCGACATCTTTTTCATCTCCGCGATTGAACCTACCATATGGAGTTTGTCACACGATTCACACTCCCATACGGGTAGCGGTGTGCCCCAGTAGCGTTCGCGCGACAGGCACCAATCGACAACATTTTCAAGGAAATTGCCAAACCGTCCCGGACCGATGTGTGGAGGGATCCAGTTAATCTTTGCATTATTTACAAGCAAATTGTCGCGTACTTTGGTCATCTCAATGAACCACGCCATGCGCGCATAATAAATGAGCGGCGTGTCGCAGCGCCAGCAAAACGGATAGGTATGCTCCGTCTCATCCTCACCGAGGAGGAGATTCCATTCTCTCAAAAGCTCAACAAGTCCATCGTCGGCATCCTTGCAGAAGACACCGACAAATCCGGTGACCTCCTCCGTCATAGTGCCGTCTTCTGCAACAAACTGGATCAGCGGCAAATCATTGGCACGACCGATCCGCGCGTCATCTTCACCGAACGCCGGAGCGATGTGCACAATTCCTGTGCCTTCCGTCAGCGTGACGTAAGGATCCGCGACAACATAGAATGCTTGCTTGCCCGAATTGGCGACCGTATCAACCGCGTACGGATAGATCGGCTCGTATTTTTTTCCGAGCAGATCACTGCCTTTATATGTATCGAGTATGCGGGCGTCTTCGCCGAAGACTTTGTGACATAAAGCTTTGGCAACAATGTATCTGGGATTTCCCGGTGATCCGCCGGGTTCCTGATCGACTTCGCAAAGCACATAAAGCTCATCCGCGTTAACGCACAAGGCGACGTTCGACGGAAGTGTCCACGGAGTCGTAGTCCAGATAGCAAAGTAAGTATTAGATTGCCCCTCAACACGAGCACGTACAAAAATCGACCGCTCCTTGATATCGCGGTATCCTTGCGCAACCTCGTGGCTTGAAAGTGATGTTCCGCAGCGCGGGCAATAGGGCACTACCTTGTGTCCCTTGTAAATCAGTCCTTTATCCCAGATCTCGCGAAGCGACCACCAAACCGACTCGATATAGTCATTTTCGTAAGTAACGTACGGATTGTCCATGTCGGCCCAAAATCCAATGCGCTCTGACATCTCCTCCCATTCTCTCTTGTATTTCCAAACAGATTCTTTGCATTCTTTTATGAATGCCTCGACGCCAAACGCCTCGATCTGTTCCTTACCATCCAGGCCGAGCCGTTTCTCAACCTCCAGCTCCACAGGAAGACCGTGTGTGTCCCATCCGGCTTTGCGCGGTACGAAGTAACCCTTCATCGTCCGGTAACGCGGGATGAGATCTTTAATGGCGCGTGTCAGCACATGGCCGGCGTGTGGCATACCGTTCGCGGTCGGCGGGCCGTCATAAAATGAATATATAGGCCCATCTTCTCTGTTTTGCATCGATTTATTAAAAACATCGTGTTCTCGCCAAAAAGTCAGAATTTTTTCTTCACGTTGGACAAAATCGAGACCGCTGTCTACTTTTTCATACATGAATTGTGTTCTCCTTGCAGGTTGTCATCTTCGCCCGATCTTGGGACACTGTCAAAAATTGCAGGTGCCGGCGGCAGACCAATATCTAAATGATTATAGTGTCAGGCGCCAGTTTGTGTCAATCAAACACCTTCCTACCGCGGTTCAGACAATCAGGACAAGTGTGTATGTTCGCTAGTATTTTATGCAATCATGGCGCTGATGTTCACCTAATGTTCACATTTCAGTGATATTTTATGGGTGGAGAATTACTCTACAGAGGAATCATTGAGGAGGTTTTTATGTTAGAAAAATGGTTTAAGCTCAAAGATCACGGCGTAAACGTGAAGGGTGAGCTTGCGGCCGGTTTAACGACGTTCATGACAATGGCGTACATACTGGCTGTCAACCCCCAAATTTTGAGTGCAACTGGCATGAATCCAGGCGGCGTGCTGATTGCTACAGCGCTCGCATCCGCGGTTGCCTGCGTCGCCATGGCCTTCATGGCCAACCTGCCGTTTGCGCTCGCACCCGGCATGGGACTAAACGCGTATTTTGCCTATACGGTTGTGCTCCAGATGGGGTATTCGTGGCAATTCGCTCTGTTTGCGGTATTTGTTGAAGGACTTATCTTTATTGTCCTTTCATTGACCAATGTCCGCGAAGCAATTTTCGATGCGATCCCGCTATCGCTCAAGCATGCGGTTGGCGCTGGCATCGGTCTATTTATCGCATTCATCGGTCTGCAAAATTCAGGCCTCGTCCAGAAAAATCCTGAGACACTAGTTGAACTCGTCCCTTTCAAAGACACAATGGGCAACGTCGGACTACCCGCGCTCCTAACGCTTGTCGGCGTCATCCTGATCGCTGTGCTCGCGCACAAGAAGGTGAAGGGCTCGTTGCTGATCGGCATGCTGGGAGTCTGGATCGTTGGCATTATTTTGCAGGCAACCGGACTCTATGTAGTACAACCGGAACTTGGAATGTTCTCACTCTATCCTTCGTGGGGATTGCCCGATTTTGCCGGATTCGGTCAGATCGCAGGCCAGGCGTTCAGCGCGGAGGCATTTGCGAACTTCAACATCGGAGATTTCATAATCATCTTGTTCTCGTTCCTGTTTGTCGATATCTTTGACACACTGGGCACACTTATTGGGGTCGCCTCCAAGGCAGACATGCTTGATGAAAACGGCAAACTTCCAAAAATCAAAGGCGCGCTGTTAGCTGATGCTGTCGGCACAGTTGTCGGTGCTGTCGCAGGAACATCAACCGTCACGACCTACGTCGAGAGTGCCGCCGGTGTCGCTGAAGGTGGCCGCACAGGACTTACAGCACTCACAACAGGTGTTCTTTTCCTGTTTGCGATCATCTTGGCACCGATCTTCGTCGCGATCCCGGCGTTTGCGACCTCGGCCGCGTTGATCTACGTCGGATTTTTGATGTTGTCATCTATCCTGAAGGTTGATTTCAATGACATCACTGAAGCACTCCCCGCATACGTTGCCTTGTTTGCGATGCCGTTCTTCTACAGCATCTCAGCCGGCATTATGCTAGGGATCATCTTCTACGTCCTGATCAACCTACTCAGCGGCAAATTCGAAAAGATCAGCGTGCTGATGTACATCTTGGCTATTGCGTTTATCTTGAAATTCGCTTTCTTAGGTTAAGACGTTACTGTAGCTAACACACCAACAACACCTCTGTTTTAGAAAAGCCCAGGCAGGAAGCCCGGGCTTTTCTTGTATTTAGACACATCGCTCGAGCCCACTCATGGCTCATGATCATTGAGCCTGTTGCAGAGTATCTTATCTTTCGTGTACGCTTGACACTATGAATCCTTGGTTAATTGCGTTTCTTCCCATGATGGGTGCCGGAGCACTATGTCTGCTCTATGGGTTTTTCATCGAACCACACTGGATCAAAACTCGCAAAATAACGATTACGGTCACTCGAGATAAACCATTCTATGGCAAGACAGTCGTCTTTTTCTCTGATATTCACGTTGGTCCGACAACAACCCCGAAGAAACTTGAACGACAAATGCGAGCCATCATGGCAATGAAACCAGACGCCATCATATTCGGCGGCGATCTGGTCGAAGAACCAACACCGCTGAGAAACGAACACTTTCGTTTGATGGTCACCAGCGCTCTGTCAACGCTTCAAGCACCGCTCGGGAAATGGGCCATATTCGGCAATCACGATGTCGAAGCTCCGCGCTTCCGCACCTGGGTAACAGAGGCACTTGAAGCATCAGGGTTCACGATTTTGGAAAATGAAGGCCTAGAGCTTTCCGGACTTCCCGTTTGGGGATTTGCGAATACACATCACAGTCTGCCGCTATTTGACAGGAACACGCTCTATGGAGAATCAGCTGAAGACAAGAAAGACCCTTACACGCTCTTCTTAGTACACGAATCGGACTGGTTCCCCGACACAATGCCCGCAAACGGTCCAGGACTTGTTCTGTGCGGTCACTCGCACCATGGGCAGGTTACTCTGTTCGGTCTTCCCCTGATGCGCCCAGCGGGCGGTAAGCGCTACTGGAAAGGTCGCTATCAACTAGACAGCGATCTCTCCCTTGTCGTTAGCGCGGGACTTGGAACCGTGCATATACATGCCCGATTTTTCGCGCGCCCTGACATACTGTTTGTTGTGTTTGGAGAAGATCTCGTCAGTTAACTGATGCCGAAAATCCTATTGCGATGAGAATATGGCGCGCTTCTTGACGATCTGTTCATCGACCCGTTCAATGTAGACCAACAAGTCTTTGGGATTGTAAAGGCGTTTTGCCTTACCTTCTACAATTGCTTTCGATGACGATCCGCTGCCGAGACCGATAACAGGTACTTGGTCACTCATCATGGCAACATTGTAAAGAGATCCTCGGCCATCTCTCGTAAACCCCGTGTTTTCAAGGCCAGATCTGCAGTTTTGTTGACGATAAAGATAATAAGGAGCGTACCCATGTTCACGTAGGAGCGCATGTGCCCGTTCAACGGCATCGATCAGAGCTTGATCGGGCAAGAGAACATCGCGATCTACCAACATTTGGTCTAGGTATGAACCTTTTTTAACCGCAAGTGTATGAAGTGTAATGTTCTCAGGTCCAAGTTCGATGACTCTACTCAATGAGTCCAGCAGTTTAGTTGCGTTTTCACCGGGAAGGCCCGCGATAAGATCCATATTGATATCATCAAATCCCATGGAACGCGCGAGATGAAATGCCTTTACGGTTTCTTCGACCGTATGTCCCCGACCGATGCGTCGCAATGTCTCATCGTGCATCGTCTGAGGGTTGATACAAATCTTATGAAAACCGAATTCCCTTGAAATCTCAAGTTTCTCCCGGTCAATCGTATCCGGACGCCCCGCTTCCATGGTCAGCTCAACATCCTCACCAAGCGGTGCGACTGCGAGAATACCTTCTAAGTAACGGCGGAACAGAGGGACGGGAAGGCTTGTCGGTGTGCCTCCACCATAGTAGACAGCGGCAATACGACCCGTGAAGCTATCAGTGAAGACACCTTGGGCTTCTTGGATGACCGCTTCTACATACTTGTCGAGACTTGCGCCGTGTCTTCTCGCGTCCTGCGTGATAAAACTGCAATACAAGCATCGGCTCGGACAAAATGGCAACCCAACGTAGAGAAGACAGTGGTTATTGTCCTTCTCAATCCGCGAAAGAATCGATTCTTCAGCAAGCGCTGTCTCAACCGCAAGGCGAGCCTTGGGAACAGAAAGGCGCCAGTAATCAACGAGCTCGTTGATCGCGTTGGCTTTGATCTGAGCCGGTTGTTGTGCGAGATTAGCTACCTTCCCAATCACCTCACGTGCGATCTGAGTGGGCCTAACTCCCGTCAACGCACCCCATGGATACTCTATCCCCGTCTCTCGTGACAAAATAATGTGAAGTTGTTGCTTGAGTACACGACGCACTTCATGGAGCGGTATATGCTCGGAAATAGTATCGGTTTCCTGCCAAATATCTCCTTGAATTCGCAGACGCTTTATCGTCGTGACCGTCACAAAACAGTCAGAAGTCCCACTTCGACAAGCATTGCGAGTAGTATCCTGGCTGATAGGCGGATTGACCGTCGAGATTACGGATACTTGCTTGCTATAGGGTGCTTGGCAGGTATTCTCTTCAGTTTGTATGAACGATCCGACAAAAACCCGCGCCGCGCTCATCAACACAGGCAATTCCATGTGGCCATGCGCTTCGATTACAAAAGTCACGGCAAATCCCTCATTAAAGAACCCCTGCCCGCGAGAGCAACCAAAGCGTCAGCAGGACAATCGGCTGGTGAAATAAGTACACCCAAAGAGAATGACGGCCGAGAAACCTGAAAGGACGGCCCATTTTATGGAAGAAACCTTCGCCTTTTACAAGCGACAGGCCGGGAGCATAAAGTGTGTAACCAATCGCAGCGCCAGCCAGGAAAAATCCGATCCATGGGAAGAGAGGCATCTGATCTAACACATGAACGCCTTCCGCCGCGGATCCGAGTATAACGAGTAGCGGATTCTTTGACACCTCCGGGAGAATGGGATTTATGATGGACGCGATGAAAATCCCCAAAATACCGGCAATGATAAGCATACCGGTCATGATGTGCTGTTTGTTCTTGCGAGGAGCATCACGTTCTCCGGTATCTGTTGTCAACTCGGTTGGCGGCAACCATCCGCGTTTTTCAGACAATTTTTCAATCAACGCGTAAACGAGAGTTGATACAGTCACCACTTGAATGACATTGAAGAAGATGATTCCAATATGAGTAAAATGGTCTACGGTAACCGTCAAAGCCACCGTCGCAAGGCTAACCAGCACCATCCGCAAACCGCGCTTCATACTATTTCTGGAAAATCTCGAACTGATTCCTGATACGGTGAGAAAAACGGCAAGGACTAGCGGTCTTCCTACATAATAAAACCAGTAATCGTATTGAAAAGCGAAAAATTCAATATTGTAAATTTCATATAAATCGCCAATTGTATGGTGGAACATCATCAGGGTGAGCGTGCATCCTCTTATGAAGTCAATTTCCGGGATGCGTTGCTTGACTTGTGTCTGCTGTGTATCCATGATCGCAAGGCCTCCTAATGATCGAGTTTTAAAAAAGCGGTGTCGGGAAAATCACAGAAGATCTTCCCGACACCGCCATGGTCAACTGAGCGCTTTAATTATTTGCGTGGATATCTGAGAGCCGACTGCGCAGCCGCTAGTTTTGCGATCGGAACACGGTAAGGTGAACACGAAACGTAATCAAGGCCAAGAATCTGGCAGAACTCCACGGATGACGGATCGCCTCCGTGCTCGCCGCAGATGCCGAGCTCGAGCTCAGGTTTCGTTTTTCTGCCCAGCTCTACCGCAGTTCTCATCAAAGCACCCACGCCGACACGGTCAAGCTGTGCCGTCGGGTCTACTTCGAATATACCCGCCTGATAGTATGTCTCGAGAATTTTGCCCGCGTCATCGCGTGACAAACCATAAGTCATCTGAGTCAAGTCATTGGTGCCAAAACTAAAGAAATCTGCCTCCTCCGCAACCTCATCGGCTGTCAAGCATGCGCGCGGGATCTCTATCATGGTGCCGACCCAATATTTAAGAGGCTGTCCAGAGTCTGCGATCAGACGGTCTGCCGTCGTCTTAATAGTACGATTAACGAATTCAAGCTCTTTAACTTCACAGATCAAGGGAACCATGATCTCCGGCTTTACCACGATGCCCTCGGCCGCAGCCTGCAGAGCCGCGCCTATGATGGCCTCCGTCTGCATCTCGGCAATTTCAGGATAGCTAACGGCAAGACGGCAACCACGGTGACCGAGCATCGGGTTGAGTTCGTGGAGTTCATTGATGATTTCTTGAAGGCGCTCGTAAGTGATATCAAGTTCATCCGCGAGTTCTTTGATCTCCCCTTCAGCAGTTGGCAAGAATTCGTGAAGCGGCGGATCCAATAGACGGATGATTACGGGCAGTCCGTCCATAACTCTGAACAAGCCAAGAAAATCTTCCTGTTGCATCGGCTTGATCTTGGCTAACGCTTTGCGTCTGTCAGCTTCGTTGCGGGCAACGATCATCTGGCGGAACAAGAAGACACGCTCCGCCTCAAAGAACATATGCTCTGTGCGTGTAAGCCCAATCCCTTGTGCGCCAAGGTCGCGCGCCACTTGCGAGTCGTGGGGCGTGTCAGCATTGGCGCGAACGGTCATGTCACTTATCTCGTCCGCCCATTCCATAATGGTCTGGAAGTTGCTAGACATTTCTGCTTTGACGGTCGCGATGCTGCCTTCGTAGACGATGCCGGTCGAGCCATCAAGTGAGATGAAATCATCACATCCAAAAACTCGGCCACTGATTGTCATGGTTTGATTGGACGCGTTAATCAACGCTTCCGAGCAACCAGATACACAGCATTTGCCCATGCCGCGTGCGACAACGGCTGCATGCGACGTCATGCCGCCGCGAGCTGTCAAGATGCCCTCTGCCGCGTTCATTCCCTGGATATCCTCGGGCGATGTTTCCTCGCGGACAAGGATGACGGGACGTTTCGCCTCTTTGGCAGCAGTCGCCTGCTCCGCTGTGAAGGCAATCTGTCCGGTCGCCGCACCAGGCGATGCGGGTAACCCCTTCGCAATACGCGTCGCAGCTTCAAGTGCGTTCGGATCAAATGTGGGATGCAAAAGAGCGTCAAGTTGCTTGGGATCAATACTCAACAACGCTTCCTCACGAGAGGTCAGACCTTCAGCCACGAGATCAACAGCGATCTGTAGCGCGGCAGTCGCAGTTCTCTTGCCGTTTCTTGTCTGTAATATGTATAATTTTCCATTTTCAATCGTGAACTCAAGATCTTGCATATCGCCATAATGGCGCTCTAACTGTTGCGTGATGTCGGCAAACTGTTGGTAGATTTCGGGCATCTGCTCTTGAAGATGATCGATCGTGAATGGTGTGCGAACGCCAGCGACGACATCTTCGCCCTGTGCATTCATTAGGTATTCCCCGTAAAGCTTATTCTCGCCAGTGGCCGGGTTCCTTGAGAAGGCGACACCGGTTCCCGATGTGTCTCCCATGTTCCCGTATACCATCTCCTGGATGTTAACAGCCGTGCCCCAGCGGGCAGGGATATTGTGCATCTGGCGGTAATAGACAGCGCGCTCTGTATTCCATGAACGGAATACAGCCTCAACAGAAAGAATCAATTGTTCTTTGACATCCTGTGGAAACGATTCGCCTTTTTCGCGCAAGTAAATCTCTTTAAATTTGGATACGATGAGCTCAAGATCATCGGCGTCAAGTTCAAGGTCAGTCTGAACGCCTCGTTCTTTTTTGACTTGCTCAAATGCTTGTTCGTAGAACGAACGCGAAATATCCATGACAACATCCGAGAACATCATGATGAACCGACGATAGCTGTCGAACACAAAACGACGGTTGTCCGTGAGTTTTGCGAGCCCATCAGCCACGGCATCATTCATGCCAAGGTTCAGCACCGTGTCCATCATGCCGGGCATAGAAGCACGGGCACCGGAACGGACAGATAAAAGTAACGGGCGTTCGGGATCACCGAACACTTTGCCCGCGAGCTGCTCCATTTCAGCAAGCGAGCTGAAAATCTCATCCTGAATTTCAGGTGTAATTGTCATCTGGTCGCTGTAGTATCGGTTGCAAGCCTCAGTTGTGACAATAAATCCGTTGGGCACAGGTAGCCCCAATCCGACCATTTCGGCCAGATTAGCACCTTTGCCTCCGAGAAGGTTACGCATCGAAGCATCGCCTTCAGAAAACATATAGACATATTTCGTCATTTCAAATCCTCCTAAAGATTGGTTATTCATCGAATACCGGTCCTAGTTGTCCGGTAACAATAAAAAATATCATGGGCCGGCATTATGGTAAATCAAATTTCCCGGCGAAATAATCTGTGAGTTGATCGATCGGGAGACGAATCTGCTCCATCGAATCGCGTTCACGGACAGTGACAGCGTGATCTTCCAGCGAATCAAAATCGAACGTCACGCAATACGGCGTTCCGATTTCATCTTGACGTCGGTAACGACGACCAATCGACTGACGGTCATCATATTCGCACAGATAATGACAGACGAGATTGTGATAAACCTCTTCCGCGCCCTCTCGCAATTTATTGGAGAGCGGCAGTACAGCTATCTGAACGGGCGCAAGTGCCGGCAGTAAACGAAGTACTGTTCGCGTATCCCCGTTATCGAGTACTTCCTCATCATATGCCTCGGAAAGAACAGCAAGCAATAAGCGGTCTACGCCAAGCGACGGTTCGACGACATACGGAATATATTTTTCATTGGTTTCGGGATCAAAATAGCGCAGATCTTCCTTGGAATGTTCAATATGTTGCTTGAGATCGTAGTCTGTGCGATCGGCAATTCCCCACAACTCTCCCCAACCAAAGGGATAACGATATTCAATATCGGTTGTCGCCAGCGAGTAAAATGAAAGTTCTTCCTTGTCATGATCGCGGAAGCGGAGATTTTCCTCAGGGATTCCCAAATCGATAAGCCATTGATTGCAAAATGAGCGCCAATAATCAAACCACTCCAGATCTGTCCCCGGTTGGCAGAAGAACTCAAGTTCCATCTGCTCAAACTCACGTGTCCTGAAGATAAAATTGCCTGGCGTGATCTCATTTCGGAACGCCTTGCCTATCTGGGCAATCCCGAAAGGAATCTTGCGTCGTGACGTGCGCTGTACGTTGCGAAAATTAACAAAAATCCCCTGCGCCGTCTCGGGACGCAGATAGAGCTGTGAAAGATTGTCTTCCGTCACTCCTTGGAATGTCTTAAACATCAAATTGAACTGCCGGACATCGGTGAAGTCATGCTCACCGCAAACAGGACATCCGATTTCGTGCTCTCTGATGTATCCGTGGTATTGATCATTGGTCCATCCGTCAACTGGAAAATCAATGTCTTGTTTGGCGTTCCATTCAACAATCAGCTGATCGGCACGAGATCTCGCGTGGCATTTCTTGCAGTCGATCATCGGATCAGAGAACCCGCCTACGTGACCGGAAGCAATCCAAATATCTGGATTCATTAGAATGGCGGCATCAAGACCCACATTCAGCGGGCAGGTTTCTACAAAACGTTTCCACCAAGCTGCTTTGATCCGTTGCTTGAGTGTGGTGCCATAAGGACCATAATCCCATGAATTGGCAAGACCTCCGTAAATTTCTGAGCCCTGATAAATAAAGCCGCGATTTCCGCATAAAGTAACAATTTTCGCTAGTGCGTGCGGTGTTTTAGTCATGCATTCTCCAGTCCATCTAATTCTGCACTGGTTTATTTAGTGCGATTCTCTATCTTCGTGCCACGAACGGATCATTGTGCTTCTATTTCAGAAGACTCTTCTTCGTCAGCATCATCTTCTTTGTCAGGTTGATCGGCTTGCGTTTCGTCTGCCTGTGCGATGGCTTCCTCAGCCGCTTTCCGCTCTTCTTGTTCGAGTTGTGTGACGTGACTGATCAAACGCTCCGCAATAAGAGAAGCATCTTCAACCGAAATACCGGCTTTCTCGAAGATTTCCTCGTTGGCTTGACGATCGGCCTGCCGCATAAACCGGCTGTGCTCTTCCATGCGCTCTTCTTCTTCTTTGGCACGATTTTCGCGCATAGCGGCTTCACGCGCTGCGATAATCGTCGGATGCTCAGGAACAACAACATCCAGCTTGCCGTAACGGTAGACCACTGAACCGGCTCCGATTTCTTCACAAGCCATCGTTACCCGACTAGGTGTCTCTAAGTTAATAGTTGGACATGCGCCCGAGGTAAGTTGTCGTGCACGCCGCGCCGCCAACATGGCAAGCACGTACCGGTTTTCGGCGCGCGGCAGTAATATTTCTGTTGCGGGGTGAGTTAACATATGAAACTCCTATTCAAAATGCGATTGTTCATCTCTAATTCTAAAAAAACCATAACCTTATGAATTATACAGTTTATAAGGTACATTCGTCAACAAAAAACCTTGAAACACGCCGCTTCTCTGCTTTGACGATAGCTCTGATATCGGATGCGGTGTCTGCTATGACATCATTAATAACCCAGTAATCAAATAAATTGATTCGACCAAGCTCTTCACGTGCGGTGGCCAATCTGCTTTCAATAGCCTCCTCTGACTCGGTACCTCGAGCAAGAAGCCTGTCCCGCAGCGCTTCCTCTGTTGACGCTGTGATAAAGATAATTATAGCGTTCGGACATTTGCGCTTGAGCTCGAGTGCACCATTAACCGTAAGATCAAGCAAAACATCAATATTATCTTGGATCATGCGATCAATCGGAGCGCTAGGCGTTCCGTAATATTCGCCACAGTATGTGTCATATTCGAGAATGTCACCCCGCCGCGTCAATTCCTCGAAACGGTCTTTGGTTGTAAAATGGTATGCGATACCGTTGTGTTCACCTTTTCTTGGCTGACGTGTCGTCATGGAGACTGAGTGGAAAAAGCGCGGGTCCTCCTCACGTAACGCATCGATGATTGAATTCTTTCCGACACCCGAAGGTCCCGTCAAAACAACCAGTAGGCCGCGTTGGTCTAAACTTTGCTCATATGTCACCATGTGATGCCTCCTCTTCCTGCGACGATAGCATCTCGAGCGGAAGCTCATCCGGTTGGATGGCGGACAAAACGACGTGGTCGCTGTCCATGATGAGAACCGACATTGTTTTTCGACCTCCGGTAGCGTCGACGAGCGCACAACGCTCGCGTGCATCCTGAATAAGCCGTCTTGCCGGCGCGGAATCGGATGTCACCACAGCGATTAAACGCGACCTTGCGACAAAATTGCCATACCCTACTGGGACCATATCGTAAGACATAAGATACCTCTATTCCAGATTCTGCACCTGTTCACGGATTTTTTCGAGCAGTGTTTTCATGGTTACCACTGCCTGTGTTATTGATAAATCATTGGCCTTAGATCCAATCGTATTGACCTCGCGCAGGATCTCTTGAATCAGAAAATCGAGTTGGCGTCCGACAGCAGCATCCGACCGCAACCCCTGTTCAAGCGCCTCCAAATGCGCCTCCAAACGGATAATCTCTTCGTCGACAGAGGCACGGTCCGCGAATAGGGCCGTTTCCGCGAACAGTCGCTGGTCATTGTACCATTCAGGTCTGTTTTCTTCGAACAACTCCTCTGCTCTTAGCAGGAGCTTTTCCCTGTAATGGAGTGGCACCTCAGGCGCTCTTTTCGCAATCTCACAAACACTTGTTCGCAGCTCGCTGCATTTTACCAGCAAATCAGCCGATAGGTGCGCCCCTTCTTCTTCACGCGACCGGTTGAGTTCAAGTAGTCCGGCATCAAGCGCTTCAACAATCTGTTTCTCCAGCTCCAAGTCTTCCTCTTCACTGTCTTCTTTGCTGAATACTCCTTCGCGGGATGCGAGCAGCGTTGTCAGATCACTGCACGGCTGTCCCGTAAGCGCTTCAAGTTTTCGCAAGGCCGACAAGTACGATTCTGCGAGTGATTGGTCAAAAACAATACGAGAGTTGTGCGAACCACCCGTCTCATCTGTTACCTTTATTTCCACTCGCCCCCGGTCAAGCACCTGCTGTGACCGTGCCCGGACAAGCGGTTCAAATGCTGATAACGCGGAGGGCAAGCGGACGGAAACATCGAGATAGCGGTGGTTAACCGAGCGGCATTCCACCCTGATAACACGACCGTTAGTTGTCGATAGCCCACTTCCATATCCTGTCATGCTTTTTGGCATATTATTTCTCCTTACGCCTATTTTACGAAATCATGCCGCCGCTCGGTTCCACGTCAGCGATGCATAGCTGCCCGTCATCTCCGATTAAAAGCGGACGGAACTTAAGCTGATCCGACGCCGTCATGATGTAGCGGACAGATCCAACTAACGGGCTACTACTATAGTAAGGCGCGTGGTGATGAATATGTCCAAATAAACACACATCAACTTGCGATTTTTCTAGTTGTTCACTGAGAGCAGACGGTGTCCCTTTTTCGGAAATCGGGGGATAATGCATCAATGCAACAGTCTGGCGACTAGTTGTCCACTTTTTGCGAAGCTTTTCAAGCCCTTGAAGAGAAAGATCGAGACGGATCTTCTCGCGGTTAAAGACTTTTTCGGCAGCGGCATCGAACGCCTCGTCCGTTGGCAATAACCAACCGCGTGTACCGCAAATATCAAAACCTGCTTGTGTGATCGCGTCATTTCTCAAAAATTGAAGTGTCGACAATCCCTTTTCCTCGCAAAACATCTCCATCTTACGCAATGTCGTCCACCAGTAATCGTGATTACCACGTAGAAGAATCTTTTTTCCTGGCAGACAATCGATCAAACTCAAATCAGGAAGTGCTTCCTCCAGAGAGTTAGCCCAGGAGATATCACCTCCGATAAGTACAGTGTCATCGGCACCGACATCAACCGTCCAATGGTGAATGATCTTCTCTACATGATTATCCCATCGCGCTCCGAATATATCCATCGGTTTATCGACGGCATGTGCGAGATGAAGATCTGACAGAGCATACAACCTCATGGTGATTTTCCCTCATTATCGGCTTTGCTGCCTTGGAAGTGATTATAGATTGTTTGCGCGACTTGGTCGGGGATACCCGCGACAGCCTTGATTTCCTCCAGCGTCGCGTCCGCAATATTTTTGCTGGACCCGAATGTTTCGATCAATTTTTTTCTGCGCGCCGGGCCTACACCCTGGATTGTTTCTAAGTCATATCGCATCGCGCGAGTATGGCGTTTCCGTTGATTGTGACGCAACGCGAATCGATGTGCTTCATCCTGGATAGCAGCCAATAAATGCAGCAACCCCAGTCTTCTTGCCCGATCTTCTTGCGTTTCATTTTCCAGGATGTCACGAGCTACCGAAGTTGTTAAAAGCTCGATCGTATCTCCCGTCTGTAAGACGAGACCGCGCGTCCTGTGCCTTGTATCCTTGACCATCCCCGCAAGCTCGATGCTGTGATCCCGCGCGAGCGGAAGACATGAAGACACGTGCCCCCGCCCGCCGTCCAGGAGAATTAAATCGGGTCGGCTTCCAAAGCTTTCGTCATCAAGGCGCTCAAGCCTGCGTGTCAGAACTTCCTTCATCGAGAGATAGTCATCGATTCCATGAAATCCCTTGATACTGAAATGTCGATAAGAAGAGCGTTCGGGGCGTCCGTTTACAAAGGTAACCATGGAACCCGAGCGATCGCCTTTGCCAAGATGCGATACATCGTAAGCTTCAATGCGCGCAGGGGGATAGTCCAATCCAACAAGTTGGCCAAGATACTTGAGCGTATCAGTAACCGCCCGCGGATCCGATCCTCGTGACATGGAACGCCGTTCTAGTGCTTTTTCGGCGTTGTGGCGAGCCATCTCGATCAGCGCTCTTTTTTGCCCGCGAACAGGCTTTCGCAGGGTAACTGCTCCGCCGCGCTGTTGGCGCAAAAACTCATCGAGCAGCTTTTCATCCGGCAAATCCGATTCAACGAGCACTTCTCGGGGAACTTGCCACGCCGCACGATACCGCTCACGTATAAATGAAGCGATGTATTCACCGTCCTCGCCTCCCATATCCTGTGCGAACACATGCACACAGCCTGTAACACGTCCGCCGCGAACCTCCAGCTTTGCGACAGCCACTTCATTTCCGTTTCGAGCAAGCGCAAGCGCGTCGCGGTCTCCTCCGGCCTGATCGACAACGCGCTGTTCTTCACGTAACCGCAAAACGGCATGCCATTTTTCTCGAATATCCGCTGCTCGCTCAAAATCGAGACCATCGGCCGCCTCTTTCATTTCACTGTAAAAACGCCGAATCAATTCATCGGTTCGCCCTTCAAGAAATGAGCAGACCTCCTGCACCATGGAGCAATAATCTTCCTGGGATACTTTGTCGGCGCAGGGCGCCATGCAGCGTCCGATATGATGGTTGAGACATGGCCGCTCTTTGCCAATTTCGCGTGGAAGATCTCGTGAACAGCGACGTAACGGAAAAACCGTCTCCAATACCTTGAGCGCGCGGTTGATATCACCGGCAAGCCATGGCCCGTAATACCTGGCACCTTCTTCTACATCGTCACCGACCCGAAAAGCTTTCATAACGCGTGGGTAGGGTTCCTGCAAGGTGACACGGATATACGGGTACTCTTTGTCGTCGCGCATGAGAATATTATAGGGGGATTGGTGTTTCTTAATGAGCGTTGCTTCCAGGACCAGCGCTTCTAACTCATTTGCGCATAGAATCGTGTCATAGGAGGCAATCTTTGAGATCATGGACGCGATACGTTTGTCAACGTTGGGATTGGGGGTAAAATAATTTCTCAGGCGCTGTCGCAGTGAATTTGCTTTCCCGACATATAGAATAGAACCCGATTTGTCACGCATAAGGTAAACACCGGGTTCTTCTGGTACTAAATCAAGTTGCGCGTCAAAGACGCCTTTTTGTTTGTTGTGGTCCGTCATCCGGGAGACTTTCCCTTCCGATGCCGTTAACCGGTCCCGTTTCAGTTCATTTTCACGAAGGTTCAGAACTCATATAGGTAAGGAGTTCCCGGATCGCAAAACTTCCGTCGTCGCCGTCGGCTGTGACTTCAAGGCGATCACCATTAGCGATACCAAGTGACAGCACGCCTAACAGGCTCTTCGCATTGGCCCGGCGTCCGTCTTTCGAGATATATATGCTTGCATTGAAGTTGGACGAGATTTGAATCAGCATCGCGACCGCCTTCATCAGTGTTTGCTCTTTACAATGAAAGATAACATCTTCTCTCAACATATCAGTTCTCCATTTCGGCGTTTCGCCGCCGATGCTGTAACGGTCCATCAAGTATAGCGAGTATCCCCACCTAATTTCAATTATTGATTGAACAGCTTCACACCTCTAAAACAGTGCATCTCTTGTCTAACCTCCCATGGAACAGGTGACTCACCTGTCATGAGGATTGCCGCCTCATTCGTATCGGCATAGTATCCGTGCCTTTTTCCTGTTTCGAAAAATCCGCAGCTCGCGTAAAGCTTTCGTGCGACTGTATTGCCTTCGCGCACTTCAAGGATCCAGCGCGCGATCCCCCTGGACTTCGCCCACCGTAACAAAGACATCATGAGAATCAATCCGACACCCTTGCCCTGTTCTTCCGGCGCCACGGCAATGCTCAGGATCTCAAACTCATCTGAAATTTCCCTACCGACCGCGAAAGCATCGGGGTAGGAGGATTCACGACAACACACAAGGACGATCGGTCCGTCCATGCCTCCTGCAAGATAATCTTCAAAATCGCCCTGTGTCCACGGAGACATATTCGCGGCGCGTTCAATCTGGCATATCGCTTCAAGATCCGGGCGTTGTGCTGACCGAACGATCCGCAAAGAACCGTCGGGCGCTGCGAAGCGAATCGGACTCATGAGAAGCGGATGCTCTGTCATAAATCACAACTTTTCGCGCGTTCCGCAGAAGAACGCAATACGTAACTGGCTTCAAGCAGGAATGGATCCGTTTCGGCAATACCCCGCTCGAGATCGTCGAGTGCCAGCTCGCTCACGGCCGACGCCCTAATAAAACAAGAACTTGGCGTAGCAAATACAATTTGAAACGGAAGTGCGGAAAGATTGACCGTACCGTTGCTATTCGCTGCCTCTATGACAGGGATGCCGTCTCCCGTTACAAGCACGTCGGACCCGGGAGGGACAACTGAGCACAGAGCGTCAATGAGGCTGGCAACCGGCCGTGGCTCCTCAGGTATCAACAATTCGTCGCCCTGATAAACTGCCGAATAGACGCGACCTCCGCGCGCATCGAGAACAGGAACCGCGAGTCGAAATAGACCACCTGCGGAGTGCGCGAGAGCCCGAAGAGAGGAAATGCCAATTGCTTTACCACCCACTGCATACGCCATTGTTTTCACAGATGATAATCCAATCCGGATCCCCGTAAATGATCCAGGACCAACCGTTGCGGCAAAGAGATTGACATCAGAGAGCGTGAGATCACAGCGATCGAGCAAGTCATTGACAGCAGGTTGAAAAGTAACTGCGTGGCGGTAGCCGAGCGCAAGCGATAACTCCGCGAGCACAGCGCGGTCTCGCGAGACGGCAACTGACAGGGTTTTGCCCGATGTATCGACTCCAAGCACGATCATATGTTATCCCCCCCATGATCCACAATGGCGCGATATTCCGGGAAACGGAGAGCCAGCACCCTTTCATCCGGTTTTTCCCCGTACGTAATGGCGATCTCAAGGATTTCTTTTGGCAGCGCTATGCGCACTCGGTCACCCCATTCAATAAGAGAAATGACATCGCCTGTAATCAGCTCATCGAAACCGTTGGCGACAAACTCATCGGCATCCCGAAGCCTGTATACGTCAAAGTGATGCAAGGGAACTCCGCGCTTATCTCCCGGCTCATGAGGATGAAGAATCGTGAATGTAGGACTCGAGACGTGGCCTTTGACTCCGAGACCTGCCGCAATTCCGCGAACCAGGCAAGTCTTTCCGGCGCCCAGACTTCCGGTCAAAATAACGACATCTCCGGCGAGGAGATGCGAGGCAAGCTCCCTGCCTATCTCATATGTTTGTGCCGGTGATGATGTCAATCGTCTTATTTCCATTGTCATTGAATCCTCCGGCTGCTTATTTCAATTATAAATCCTGCCACAATGGTCAAAAAGCCCCATCCTATGGACGGGGCTTATCAGTAACAATCGTGTCGAACGATTATCTCTTCGAGAACTGGGAAGCTTTACGTGCTTTCTTGAGACCAGGCTTCTTTCTTTCCTTGGCGCGCGCATCGCGTGTCAAGAATCCAGCCTTTTTCAA
Source organism: Clostridiales bacterium DTU023 (assembly GCA_001512945.1). Lineage (GTDB taxonomy): Bacteria > Bacillota > Clostridia > Saccharofermentanales > DTU023 > UBA4923. The sequence continues at coordinate 29,935 of LFTF01000127.1, forward strand.
AACAGCCCTGTATTGCTCCGTGTCTGCGTCCACGAGCGCACGGGCAATCCCATGTCTGATGGCGCCCGCTTGACCGGCTATCCCGCCACCCCGAACGTTGACAAAGATATCGTAACGGTCCTGTACACCCGTTTCTAGGATCGGCTGCCGAACGATGACACGCAGCGTCTCCACCGGGAAGTAATCTTCAAATGCTTTTTTGTTAACGGTGATTTTTCCGCTTCCAGGATAAAGACGGACGCGTGCGACCGCTTCCTTCCGTCTTCCTGTACCGTAAAAAAACCGAGTATCCTGATTAGCCATATGTCCTCATCCCCTCACGCTAAAGTTCAATTTTGACAGGTTTCTGAGCCTGATGATTGTGATTTGGTCCCGCATAAACTTTGAGTTTGCGGAACATCGCCCGTCCCAGTGAATTCTTTGGCAGCATTCCACGAACAGCACTTTCCAACACACGCTCCGGATGTTTCGCCATCATGTGTTCGTAAGGCACCTTACGTAATCCGCTCGGATAACCCGTGTGCCTATAATAAATTTTTTGCTGTTCCTTTTTACCTGTCAATACTACCTTGTCTGCATTCACAACAACGACAAAATCACCCATATCCATATGGGGAGTGAATTCTGGTTTGTTTTTACCGCGAAGAATGGTCGCGATCCCTGTCGCCAACCGACCAACTACTTGGTCTTCCGCGTCGACGAGATACCAGTTGCGCTCGACATCGCTCGCCTTCGGCATATATGTTTTCATGCTTATCTCTTGTCCTCCAACTAATTCAATGCCGAGCGAAGCCTCTCGCACGGCGCGAGCACCATCTTAACAGGGGAAAACAGCTCTGTCAATACCAGAATCAAAATACTTCACAAGAGCTCGAAAATACGCTTGATTTGTGCGTTATTCGCCATTTATCTCCTGCCTCTTGTACGGTTATTTTGCTTCTCGTGAAGCTTTTTCAACTTCATAAGCAAGATTATGGATCCAACAACGATGGCTGCAATGATTACCACCAGGCCTAACGCGGCAAGCGCCAGGATGACGGGGTCGGTCTGATTGAGCCCCCCTGCAAAAAACAAATCGTCTTCATTTTTATAAGGCTCTGACTCGAGAGAGCCCGGTTCGGTGACTACCGGGTCTCCGGGAGAAAGGGGTTGTGCGGGGTCGGCTTGGCCAGACGGTGTCACAGGGGCAAGCAGATCTCTGCCTTCTTTCACCGGAACGCCTTCCTGGCGTGCCGCCTCCTCTAAGATGGCACGAACAGGCAACGCCCTTGCAAGCCAAGGGTTCTCGCTCATTTCAATCGATGTTATGCCCATCGCCGCGCAAATAAAATGACGATCGTCAGTTGTGACGCCCGATCCGACTAGACATTTTCCTGCCTGCGGTGTCGTGCCGGTTTTGACGCCTGTATACCGCTCATAATACTCTGACTGCATGAAGTCGGCTCCGTAGAGCACCAGCGCATTTGAGTTGCCCATCGTTCCCCACCACGAATTCTCATGCTCATCGGTCGTTGGCATGCGATAGTACCGCATCGAACATATATGAGCAATCAATGGGTTCTTCAACGCTTCTGCCGCAATTAGGGCGAGATCATGCGTCGTGGTGTAATGACTCCCGTCCGCCTCATCAAAACCGGCAGGATTTGTGAAATGCGTTCCTGTCGCACCCAATTCGACGGCTCGCTGATTCATCCGCCCCACAAAAAGTTCTTGAGAATTAGTCGCGTCATTGTATCCACCCGGATCAATGGCACCATACGAACCACCATAGTTTTGAGCGATCACGCGCGCCACATCATTCGCTGAAGCGAGTAGCAACGCTGCCAGACCGTCAACCGTGCGTATCTGGTCGTCGGTCTTTAGCTCTTTGAGCCTCGCAGAGTTTGGGTCAAGAAAAACGAGCGATTCATCCGAGACGGTGAGCATACGTTCCGGGTCGAAGTTTTCGTCTTCAACAAGAATGAGAGCTGTCATAATCTTGGTCGTACTGGCATTGGCACGTTTTTTATCAGGATTTTGCGCAATTATGATTTTTTTTGTAACCGCATCAATTACACAATAGGAATCCACATTAACTTCATCATAGGCGGGCCATCCAAGATGATCGACCGCGTGTACCTGCATACGATTGACGCCGCCTGTGAAGATTAGTGCCACAATCAACACGGCCGTAGCAACAAAAAGGCGCCGGCGCGCTTTTAAATTGGCATTGTCTCTGCCTGCATAATCCCCTATATCATTGTTTCTTTTGTGTAGCTTGGTGTTCTTCAATTTGCTTCTCCTATCTCCTGCTCGGGCATCTTCGGGCAAACACCGTTTAGCTGATTCATAACTGCTTCCTTGAGTGTGCCCGTCAAAACAGGAATCGTATTGTCCTGCGCGTTATCAAAGGAACGTTCGAGTGAGGGCCAAATCTTTGCCCCCGATTCGACCGCAAGTAGTCGGATGACCTCGGGTCGCCCCGCCCCTGCCTCCTGAGCGTTTAGAAAAACGCGCCCGCACAGGTAATGGTCAAGCAGCGGAGAGCGAGCCAATATGAAACATGTGTTGGCATCTGTATTCTTCTTTGACCGCTGTTCCCAACAGGCAATAGCCTCTGCTGTCCCCCGATCAACAAGGTAGTCGGCCCGGTCGTACACAGACCGCATAACCCTCTGGCACCCCTTAAAATCGCAGCTTTCGAACACAAGCGAATGGTTCAACAGCTCAATCTCCGTATCGGATAAGCAAGTCTTCCCCGATCGTTCAATATCGTCCAGAACTTGCGTGAGGCGCGTCACATCGTGGCCAAAGACTTCAAAAAGCAATCGCTCCAGATTGACCGGCGAAGCGTCATCTTTATTGGCACGCTTTCCCTTCTTTGTCTCCTGCACATATCTGCCGGTACGTAAAAGATCTGTCATCGATGAAGATTCCCCTTCCCCTACGAAAACAGTTCCGACCGGCAACTGAAGGCTGCTCGCATAGACAAGACCGGCAAGAACATCAAGATGACCTCTAGAGACAACAAAATCAACGTCTCTGATATTATCTGTGTGCCGGGCGATGTCAGCGATAACTGCCGCCGCCATTGCCCCTGCCGTCAACACCCCAACCAAATGACCAGGTCCGACAAAAAGCGGTTCAAATCCGAGTCCGTTGAGTGTGTGCTCAAACGATGAATCGGCTGCCAGCTTCGTGAGTTCAAGATAACGTTCATCAAAAGATTCCGGATACGCACAAATGATTTCGTCTTGGCGAGCAAAACCGGCAAGCTCATATCGCCGGGACCCTCTGTCGGGAACGAACGTTAACTTCTGAATACCTGAGGCAAGACGTGAACTGGCCACGGCAAAGTCATCTGTATGGACGTTCAAGAGGATAGGCCGATATGATCGGTTCCGCTTGGCTAGTGCCCGAGGCAACAAAACATTCATGATCGCGGCGCTTATATCATCCAGACTGCCTGTCGGGAGATCGTCAGCGTTCAAAATGAAGTAGTCCGGAAAATAGGAGTTGAGCTGTGTAAATGGTAGTTCAAGCGATTCGGCATCCTCCTCGAGCATCCGGAACGCTTCTCCCAGAATGGATCCCCATTCATCGAGCGAAAATTCCGGCAAATATCTTTGGAAAAACATCGCCATGACCTGTTGAGAGGAAAGAGAGGTCAATGTGGAAAGATCCAAGGGCTCCGGCAAAGATGCGGGGATAAACAGCCCGCCCGTCAGCGATAGTCCGCGGATAATGGCATCTATGCCGCTGACGGAGTCTCCTCCCCGAGTACTAAAATAATTCATGAGCGATCAGCTCCTTAAACAAAATTGCAAATAGCTTTAGGCGTAACTCGCGCCTGCCGTCTTCTATACTATTTTCCGTCTATTGGAGGAAATGTCTTGCGGTACATATCTAAAATTTCGGCCACCGATTCATTTTCAGATTCTCGTTCTTCCAGGATTTTTTCCATCCATTCGAGCCGCTCACGTCGCGCTTCATTCTTTAATATTATCGGCCTGATGGCGAAGTAGAAAATCAGGAAAAGAAGTGAAGCGGTGATGACCGCGAGTGTCAATCCTTGAATAAGTCGGACAACATTCCCCTGGGTTCGTGATGTATCAGAAGTCTTGTTCTGAGCCATTCGATAGGCTTCTTCTTGCTCGCGCCTGCCTGCCATCTGGATCCGGCCTGTTCCATCTTCATCTGCTGCACGCTGCAAGATGCCACTTTTTGCCATACTCGCGCGCACAGGCATCAATACGTGTTCATTTCTTTTTTTAGAGCTGTCTCGAGCTTGCTCTCGGATCCGCTCCTCACGAGCTGCCATCCGGCATTTATCAACTGTGGTTGCGAGTGCTGAATCAGGCGATGCGAGTAAGACCTTATCAAACTGCTCTTCTGCTTCGCGGTACCGTCTCTCTTTGGCGAGCAGAACCCCATAGAGTGATGCTGCTTGTGAAAATTGCGGCCATCCCGAGGTTAGTTTCTCGAGCGCAATCATCGCCACATCATTGTGCCCCGTGCCAGCCTGTTCCAACGCACGGTTATACACAGCCAAGATACGTTCTCGCTCACCTTCGGACACAGGCAACTCTTCAGGCAGCTCTTTGAGAGCCTTGTACGTTTCAAGTACACGGTCCCAGTTGAGCGTCTCCGCTTTGTTCCTGGCCGGAAGCGCTGATCGATTGGTCTGATTATGTCGCAAGAATTTCTCCGCCTTTCTTACATTAAATAATAATTAAACTTTATCTTAGTCCTTGCCAGTAGGGTCTTTGTTTGTCTAGTCCATTAAACCACAAACGGCAAACGATGCCTCCCGATCGGTAATAATTTACTAGGTATTAAAATGACGTACTAACCGCTTGACTTATCTAGCTTCCACTTGCGAACGAAAGGCCTAACTACACCTGCAAGGTAAAGTGAGCCGCACACACAAATCATTGCGCCGTTCTTTTCGGCCAGGTTCAACGCATGCATAATCGCTTCATCAGTGTCACGTTCCGGTATCACCGGAGTCGACTGACCGTCGTCCCTTATCACACCCTCCGCCTCAGAGGCAAGGTCCACTGCCGAAAGGCGACGCTCGCCCGGCGGCTCTGTGCAAACAACCGCCGAAATATCGTAAGGTGCCGACTCAAGCAATGCTTCAAGCATACCGCGATGGTCCTTGTCTTTAAATAAACCGATCACGAATATGACACTCTGACCGTCCGTGAGTCGCCCGAGCGCTTCCCTGAGTCCCAGACAACCCTGTACATTATGTGCGCCGTCGAGAAGGATCAAAGGCTCTCGTGACAGGACTTCCATCCGAGCAGGCCAGATGCAGGCCGCAATGCCACGATCTATCGCTTGTTCGTCGGCCATCTCTGTCATTCCTGTCGCAGCCGCTGCCATGAGGGCATAGATCGGCTGGTAAGGGCCGAGCAGTTTGGTCTTGTAAATTTTGTCGGTTGACAGAGCCTTAAACGACTGGCCCACCCATCCGTAATCAAGGGTGACAAAGTCATCGTATCCGTAGTAATGAAGCGGTGACGAAAGTTCCGCGCATCGCGCATCGAGCACCTGCCGGGCAATCCGAGCATCGGCTTCAGAGAGAAGCGCATCCTCCGGCGCATAGGCAATCACGGGACAGCCCTGCTTGATAATGCCTGCCTTCTCGCCCATGATCTCCCGCATTGTATTCCCCAGCCGATCCATGTGATCAAAGCCGGGAGCGCCAATCAAGCATGCCAGCGGCTTCTCCAAAATATTGGTCGAATCGAGACGACCACCGAGGCCCGTTTCGAGAACAACTACATCGCAGCCTTGCTCCTTGAACCAGAGAAATGCGAGTGCCGTCATCAAGTCGAATTGGGTTGGCTCTTCACCTCCGCGTGACGCAATCGCTTGGGCGGCTTCTTCGACGCGTTTCATCAAACGTACGACATCATCATCGGGAATCTCTCCCGTCGCCTGATCCACGTCATATCGTGCGAGATCGGCTGCACCGTCAAGCACACGGATTCTCTCATTGAAACGCTCGAGATATGGCGAGGTATACCAACCTGTTTTGTGACCGGCCTCGCATAAAATATGCGTCAAATAGCTGCTGATCGACCCTTTTCCATTAGTTCCCGCAATGTGAAAAGCCGGATACGATCGCCATGGGTCACCTAACAGTCGATAGAGCTCGACCACACGTCCACAGCTGTCACCTGTTCCAAACGCATCGGCCTCCGAGATTGTGTGCAGTGCCTGGTCAAGACTGGCCGACGTATTCGCCGCTTCAGAGGGATTCTCTGCAACAGCAGATGATGCACCATTGTTTTTAAAAACATAAAATTTCCCTACAATGCGATTCCCAAGTACAACAAATGTAAGTGCAACCAATTTAGCGAGATCAAGCATATCGGGGATAATTACCGTTGTATTCTGCAATACATGCCTGAAAAAATAGATGCCCGCGTACTCAAATACAAAGGATATTGCCAGCCTCGTCCCCACGAAACGGAAAAATTCTTCCTTTACGTCCGATGTTGAGCGGAAGACCCAGATCCGATTGAGCACATAAGCCGCCAGTACCGAAAGGATAATGGCAGGTACGTCGGAATAGTACCATTTTTCAAGCCCCAACCAACGGTTCATTAACATGTAGACCACCAGATTGACAACAGTGGCGACTACACCGGAAACAAAATAGCGTAGGAATTCCTTTGTAAAAAAAAGATCGATCAGATAATATTTTGCTTTTCTCATAGTTCGTCTCGGTCAGACGGATCATCACGTCCGGCTCTTCTTTGTCTGAACTGCCGTATGCCCGACTCATCGGGACGCGATTCATGAACAGCGTCTTTGTCTTCATGTTTTCGGAGAGTCTCGTCGAGTGAACGCCATCCGCTTTCAAGGTCCTCCGTTCCCTCGTCAGAATCTACCGGCCGATCATCGTCTTCCCGTTTCGCGACCGCAATCCCACCTGTGACACCTGTCATCAGCTCTGGTGTTTGGGTGCTTGACTCCTCCGAGAGATCCACAATGCTAGAGCCCTCTTGAGTTGATTGAGACTGCGTTTTCCGTTCTTCATCCATGGGTTCTTCTTGAAGATCATAATCTTCGTCATGAAAATCGGCAAGCGTCAACTCGGGTTCGTGCTTGATGACACGCCGTATACGGGCAACCAACCAAACACCCGAAGCGATCACAATAATGAGAACCGCGATTGCGGCGACCAGAACACTTATCGGGATACGGCGACCAAAGAGTGTGACCGTGTTCTCTGCGACTAAAGTTTCCGTAACTGCAGGCTGCTCTGTTTTCTCAGATTCTGTCATCGCCGGTTCTGTCGGTTCTGTAGGCACGGGCGGTATGTCTTCTAGGCCCAACTCCAGATAACTCCCCGCGACGGGGACAAGCCAGAGATCAGCCCGGATAAGCGAATCGAGCTCATGATCATACAGGTACATCATTTTATCTTCGGCATCATTCATCCTGAGCGCGACAAGATAAAGATCACCAGGAACGGCAACGGAAACTCCCTGCCAAAGATCGTCCCTGGCAGGTTCGTCTAACGAATCATCACCTTCGTAGGTTTTCCAGTCGGGCAAGGTCATACCGGGTGTAACTTTCGAGCGGAGTTCCTCGTAAGCGGACTTGGTAAAGTAATAACCTTTGACCGGCCGGTAGGCTGGAACGTCGTTGCCGCGCACTGACAGAGTCGTCAGTTCAAATCCGTCCGGCACGGCTTGCTCCGACAAGACGGCAAAGGTGAAATAGCGCGATGACCACTCCGACCGATAAAAAGGAACAAAAACGCCTGCCTGGGCGTCGGCATAGTAGAAACGTGCCGGCAGGGTCTCATCGGACAGCCAGTAGAGCGTATAGGGCAATGTATTCGACTCATAGCCGGTCAACTGTTTGCCCTCCCATTCGACCTCCTTGGGTCGGAATGATTCCGGAATCGCGCCATCGGATGGGCTCGTCTCAGGAATGGACAGCATGACCCCGTCATATCGTTTCCCAATCGATGCCTGTGCCGGAAAAGTCGGTCGCGTCTCTGACGGAATCGTGCTCACGGTAGAGACAGAAGAGGTGGGCTTGGTGGTGGTTGCTTTGGTTGTTGTTTTCGCGGTTGTTGGTTGGGCGGTTGTGGTGGTTGTTACAGGCGGGTCCGTAAGGGTAAGGTTCAAAACGGCGCCTGTCG
>LFTF01000115.1 GCA_001512945.1 Clostridiales bacterium DTU023
TTTTCTCGAACATTGTATGTATGATCGAACGTCATGCGCTGGGGACGGCAACCTGCTATGAAGGCGACTACAAGTAGCATGCAAATAACCGCAAATACAATACGCGTCAAATAGTTTTTCAATACAGTCACCCCCTTACTCATGGCAATCATTTAATTTCAAATATATACAGTAGGAACATCTAACGCTCCTATCTTCCATCTGAGCAAAATAACAGTTGTTCACAGTGTACCAAAAGAATAACGGTTCACCTGTATTGGTCGCCGAATACTTTCCGATCAAGGAGCTTGATCAGCGGTTTCGTCAGCAGAAAGGCCGCCAGAGCGTATGCAATGCCGCCGGGAATATCGAGCACGACGTGCTGTTTTGTCGTCGTCGTCGTGATCGCGATAACTGTGAAGTAGAGACTGACAAGGACTTTAAACCAGGTTTTCGCGCCTTTTAGTTGCCAAACAAAAATTATCGTAAGCGTACAGAGAATGACATGAATTGAGGGGAAGCCGCAGTATGGATTATCTACCCCGTAAGTCAATCCCAGAAGACGCGAAAATATATCGGTCGCCTGCGCTACCTGAGCTTCAGGTCTTGGCACCATCGTCTGGAAAAAAGGGAACGTAGCGTTCGCCATCAATTGCCCAACGATCATGGTCAAAACATAACGGCGAAAGAGTTCCCTGTCGCGCAACAGATAATAACCGATCAAGGTAATGATCAGGGGCGCCCAGCTGTGGTAAATCAACACAGTCCACGGCAACAAGGGGATCTTGCTGTCAAAAGCGATCTCAAGATTGCGCACCGTACCGAAAGGACGGTTCATTAGCTCCATAAGCGACAGAGCGGGAAAGAAGGCCGCCAGAAGTACCAGGTCACGCCAGAAGTACCGCACGTACGCCAGTAGGGAGCCTTTATCTCGAAGCGAAGGATAGGGGGGCTTTTGAATAGATTGACTCAAATCAGACACTGCAAATCTTTCTACGGCTCAACCGACAGAGTTTGACCGTTTCGGTCGCTGATATTGTTGATCGCCCGTCCGATCACATAGAGCAATAGGATCAGGAGCTCATAGCCAATGAGCATGATGAAATAAAAGACAAAGGGCGGGAATGAAAGTGTAAAGTCTTTCAGTGGTTCTGGTGCGTAGAGCATGTATCCGTAATTATAAAGCAGATCTCCGCGCGCGATAAATGTGCCATTGAACGCCGCATTAAAAAAGATAAGGCTGATGTTGTAGATCAACGTGACAATCAGTGTGAGTTTCAACCCCTTTTTATCAAACCGGTAACCAAGGACGGAAATCGTGTAGATGACGATCCACCCCAGCAGCATGTGAACAACGAAGAACTGGAAATTCGTGAAATGCGGAAAATCAAAACGGTAAGGATCCATGATCCCCATAGCGAATACCGAACCCAGTAACCCCCAATAGATCCAGATGGAGCGCAAGATTTGCACCCCAAATACAAGGTCCAAGATAAGCAACGGCACTGCGATGCGGCAATGGTATAGTGGCAGACTCAATTCGAAATTAAAATAGCCGGACAAAAACTGCCATGACCACAGCATTGCCTGATCGACAAGAAGTATCACCGCGGCGATTTTCGCGATTCGGTACGGATTCTTCAAGCCAGATAACCGCTTCCTGAATACGACGATCAGAACCATCACGCCAAGCCAGACAAGCAATATGGTCAGCTTCAGGGGCAGTGGAATAACAAGCGGGTCTTTATTTTCGACACCGTAAAAAAAGCCTTGTAAAAAACTCATGTGACACCTCTTCACACATCCGGATAACAACCAGATAACATAGGGGCATTATACGGTAAATACCCTATACATTCACTATCCTTTTAAAGATTCGCTTGGTCGCTCAAAATGCGCTCAGCGTTCCCAGTCAAAAGAGCGCGTCACGGCCTTTTTCCAACCAGCAATCTTCACTTTCTGCTTTGCTTGTGACATCTGCGGTTCAAAGACGCGGTCCACTTTCCAGTTGGATCGCACTGCGTCCGTGTTATCCCAGAAGCCGGTCGCTAAACCAGCCAGGTACGCTGCTCCGAGCGCCGTCGTCTCAACACACGCGGGCCGTTGCACCGGCACGCCGATCATATCGGCTTGAAACTGCATCAGGAAATTATTCTTGGCGGCACCGCCATCTGCTTTAAGCGCGTTCAACCTGATCCCTGAGTCTTTTTGCATCACATTAAGGACATCATAGGTCTGATAAGCAATCGATTCGAGCGTCGCTCTAACGATATGTTTGTTGTTGGCGCCTCGCGTGAGGCCCACAATCACGCCGCGCGCGTACTGATCCCAGTACGGTGCCCCGAGTCCCGTAAAGGCCGGAACGACGTAGCAACCGCATGTATCGTCCACCTGGAACGCCAACTGTTCGGATTCTTCCGCTGTATCAATCATCCGAAGCTCGTCTCGAAGCCATTGAACTGCCGCGCCCGCCACAAAAATCGACCCTTCCAGAGCATATGTAACCTGGCCGTCAAGTCCCCATGCGATTGTTGTTACAAGACCATTTTGGCTGAATACCGGTGTTTGACCTGTGTTCATCAACATGAAACAGCCCGTCCCGTATGTGTTTTTTGCTTGCCCTGCTTCAAAACACGCTTCGCCGAATAGCGCGGCTTGCTGATCACCAGCTGCTCCCGCAATCGCAATGGGTTGCCCGAAAAAAGATGCGTCTGTTTTTCCGTACACGTAACTCGATGGATGCGCCTCCGGAAGAATTTGAGACGGAATATTGAGTATCTGGAGGATTTCCTCATCCCATTGAAGTGTCTGGATATTGAATAGCATCGTGCGCGAAGCATTCGAGTAATCGGTGACGTGCACCTTGCCGCGCGTCAAGCGCCAGATGAGCCACGTTTCAACGGTTCCGAAGAGGATATCACCGCGCTCTGCGCGTTCCCGGACGCCCGGCACGTGATCGAGAATCCACTTAATCTTGGTTGCGCTGAAATACGCGTCGATGACGAGCCCTGTCTTCTCTCGAAAACTGTCCGTCAGACCTTGTTCTTTGAGATTGTCGCATATATCCGAAGTCCGCCGGCACTGCCATACAATCGCGTGGTACACAGGTTCTCCTGTATTTTTATCCCAAAGAATCGTCGTCTCGCGCTGATTCGTAATGCCTATGGCCGCGATGTCCTCCGCGCGGGCGTCGATCTGGTTCATCGCCTCGACGGCGACGCCCAACTGGGTCGACCAAATTTCATTGGCATCGTGCTCTACCCAACCTGGTTTTGGAAATATCTGGCGGAACTCCTTCTGCGCAACCGAACAGATATCTCCCTGCTCGTCAAATAGGATACATCGATTGCTCGTCGTCCCCGCGTCAAGCGCCATTACGTATTTGGCCATTATTTTACACCTCTCCAGTTATCTCCAACGACGGATCACAGTGTTATTCCGGTATATCCCTTGTCGCGATAAAATTTGCCTGGTGGCCCAGTATGTTTGCCACCACAATGTCTCCGCGTTGCACTGGCGGGATAAGCTGTATGCCGTTAAGAAGTTCCATCGCCCGAAACGCATCGCCCTTGGGGATTGGGTGATCTGTTTTGACAGGACATCTCGCGTGAACACCGCTTCGCACGCAGACCGTCGATGTCACGACACGCGTCGGATTCATTGCTTCGCTCTTGCCGTAAGCGACACCTCTTAAACACCGATTACCCGTCACCTCATAATCGTTATCTTCATCAACCGTAAGATGACAGCCCTGTGGGCACACGATGCAAATCAACTCTCTCATGTTCTTTTCCTTCTACGCCTCGATCGAAATCGACAATTGGTTGTTTTCAATTTGATCGATCTGGTCTTTTGAAATCGTCACGTGCTCCATTTCGCCAGGTGCCATATAGGGCCTCCGGAATGAAGCGATGACCTGATCGTCATCGCGCAAAATAATCCGTTTAGGCGTTTTATGCGGCTCACGTACTCGAAAAAAGATGCGGATACTTTTCTCTATAAATGTGGGCCGGATCTTCTGAGGCACTGTGTAGCCAATGGAGTCATCGCTTACAACCGCAATTGTTCGCTTCGAACTCTCGTGCATGCTTTGTTTATCGATTACATAAGCGGCCGCTGCCTTGCCGGCATTCGCGCTCTCTTCCGTCACATAGTCCACCAAATCGTGGACATGGAGCACATTGCCACATGCAAACACGCCGGCTACTGATGTCTCATTGTTCTCAAAGACGACCGGTCCTGATGTGCGTGGGTCGATCTCAATTCCCGCCGCGCGGGTCAATTCATTTTCAGGGATCAGGCCAACCGACAAAAGTACGGTGTCGACCTCGTAATCAATTTCTGTCCTCCGAATCGGGACGAACGATGAGTTGACCTGTTGGACGGTAACACGTTCCACGCGTTTCTTTCCTTCGATGTTGGTGATCGTGTGTGACAAGAGAAGCGGGATGTCATAATCGTTCAGACATTGGACGATGTTGCGCGAAAGGCCTCCTGAATAAGGCATAATTTCCACGCAGGCGAGCACCTTCGCGCCTTCCAGTGTAAGACGGCGCGCCATGATGAGCCCAATATCCCCCGATCCTAATATGATGACCCGTTTACCTACCATATAGCCTTCGATGTTGACATAGCGCTGAGCTGTACCGGCTGTTAGGATGCCAGCTACCCGCGTCCCGGGGATTTGAATCGCCCCGCGCGTTCGCTCACGGCAACCCATGGCTAGGATAAGCGCTTGCGTCTCAATAAAGCGATAACCTTCATTGGCACTCATTAGACAAACTCGTTGTCCCCCCTCCGTCGGCTCAATGGCCAGCACCATCGTATCGCAGGCGACATCGATACCGTTCTCTTCCAAGCTGTCGATTAGACGGCAAGCATATTCGGGACCGGTCAATTCCTCTTTGAAATAATGGAGACCAAACCCGTTATGTATGCACTGGTTGAGAATACCGCCGAGCTCCACGTCGCGCTCGACAATAAGGATTCGTTCAAGTCCATCTCCACGTGCACTTAGGGCGGCGCCGAGCCCCGCGGGACCGCCGCCGATGACGACCATCTGGTAATTGTCACGCACGGGAACATCCCCCCCTCTTGGTCTCTTCCGTTAGTATAATGCTCCCTGAAGCATCCTCTTCGATCGACAGGGGACTACGACTTGATTCTCTTGCTAGTATCTCCAAAACACGCGGTCCGCAAAAACCACTCTGACAGCGTCCCATCCCCGTTCCTGCCCGTCGCTTTACACCGTCAATGGACACGGGTGGGATCTCCCGACGCATGGCGGCGACAATTTCACCCTCCGTGATCGTTTCGCACCGGCAGATGACACGGCCGTACAGCGGATTGTCGCGGATAAACGCTTCGCGATCCTCTTCGGGAATTTCTTTGAACCGCACAACCGTTCGCCCACCTTGCCAGTCGCTCTTCCTGTTCAAAGTGAGTCCGTCTTGCTCCAAAAGGTCCCGCGCATATCGCGCGATGGACGGGGCACAGGTAAGACCCGGCGATTTGATTGCGGCGAGGTCAAGAAAACCGTTCGCTGACATTTCGATGACAAAATCGTTGCGTGTGCTGTTGGCCCGAACACCCGCAAAATTCCGGATACTCGCTCGCACATCGAGCGTCGGTAGCATCTGCTTGGCCAAAGATTCGATTTCATCGAGGGCTTTCTTAGTCACAGCCGTATCTTCGCGGTCTTCAATTATTTCAGAATTGGGGCCGATAAGGAAATTATCGTGAATCGTCGGCGATACAGTGACCCCTTTGCCGTAACTACCCGGACATTGGAAAATAACTGATTCGACGAGTGGCCCCACGGTGCGATCAAGTAAAAAATACTCGCCTCGTGTTGGTTGGACTGTGAATTGGGGAGGGGCGACCATGTTGTGAATGAGATCACTCTCGACACCCGAAGCATTGACGACGTAATGGGCGTGGATCGTGCGGGAGTCCAATGATACTGGTTTGCTGTCGGTCGGGGTCAACGTGATCTCATAGTGGTCGCTGTGTCGCGATAGACCGGTGACTTTTGAGTTGGGCATAAATGCTACGCCGTTGCGGACAGCTACCTCCGCCATGGCCAGAGCAAACTCCCATGGATTGATCACACCGGCGTCGGGCGCCCAGAGTGCGGAGACAATCTTTTCAGACAAATTGGGTTCTCGCTTGCGAACTTCAGATCCGTCAATGATTTCAAGCCCTTGGCAGCCATTTTCAATTCCATACTGGCAGAGCACGTCAAGCGTCGCGCGCTGTTCCTCGTCAAAGGCGACAACAAGAGAGCCGGTTTTGCGATGCTCGACGTCGAGCTCTTCACACAGCTGATAGCAAAGTCTTGTGCCCTCGACATTGAGTTGCCCCATCAGGGTGTCGGGTGCGGGATCGTAGCCTGCATGAATGATCGCCGTATTGGCCCGTGTCGCTCCCATCGCGACGTCGTTTTCTTTCTCTACAAGCGCGATATCGAGATCGTATTGGGAAAGCGTATAGGCAAGAGCGCTTCCGACCACGCCCGCGCCGATGATTGCAAGATCGTACATGGATTGGATTCCTCCCAGACCATTATCTACACCTTTTAATTAAACCACAAGATCAGGTAAGTGATACTCTTTCAACGCCGACTCGCACGCACGTCTCTTCCAACGGGCACCCTGCGCAGACGGGTGTCTTGCGACAATGCGTCTTCGCATGAGTGACAATGAGCGCGTGAAAGTTATTGTAAAGTGCGGCATCGGGTTCAAATATCTGTTCAAAGTATTGTTTTACTGCATTGTAGTTCTTGCCTGCGCATACAGAATAACGCTCACAAAGGCGCATTGTGTATGTGTCGACAACAAAGCTTGGAAAATTGAACGCATAGAGAAGAATCGAATCAGCTGTTTCCGGTCCGATCCCCTTGACGCCAAGCAATTCGTTTCGGATTTTTTCCATTGGCTCCCGACGGAGTATCGACGCATCATAATTATATTGCGAATACCAGCTGGTCAGCGATTTAAGATAGACGGCTTTTTGATTGAAAAAGCCTGAAGGCCGGATGATTTCTTTCAAAGCCTCCATCTCTAAATCCCGAATAAACTCCGGGTTGAGATTGCCTTCGAATCGGGCAATCGCCATCTCTACATTTCCCCACGCCGTATTTTGCGTCAGAATGGCACCAACCATAACTTCGTAAGGAGAATTGGCCGGCCACCATTCCTGCTCGCCGTAGTATGAGAGGAGTAATTCATATAGTTTTATCAGCCGGTTATCCATTTCAAAAGTCCCCTTCGTGAGGTGATGCAACCGTATTGTTGCGGTTTGACAATGAATAAAAAAAGATAATTAAAACACCCGCTATTATCAGTGCGCAACCCACAATATTCAGCATAGTCAACGATTCACGGAGAAGCAGATAACCGAGCAGTACAGCCGTCAGAGGCTCCAGCAGAGCGATAATGGAAGTCGTCGTCGCCCCGCACTTCAAGATCGCCAGATTCAAAAGTGTAAATGCGCCGACAGCCACCATCATGGATACGATCACAGAATACAACCATGCTGCAGGTGTCATGTTGAAATTTAACTTTCCTGTAGCCATACCCAAGACAAAAGACGCCACAAGGACAACAAGGGTGGAATAGAACGCCATCTTGTAAACGTGTATTTTCCGGATAACCGTGCGTTCTATTCCGATTATTAAGCCAGCGTATGTGAAACCTGATCCAAGTGCGAGCAAGACACCCCAAATGATAGTCTGATCGCTTGCTCCAATAAAAGTGAGCACACCGAGAAACCCAAGCGCAAGTGACAAACCTTTCCACCACCTAATTTTTTCACGGAAAAAGATGACACTCCCCAGCATGACGATGACGGGGAAAATGAAATGAAGTACGGTTGCTGTGCCAACGTTGATAAATGCGAAAGAGGAATAGAGCAAAAAGGCCGTGCCAAAACTCCCGAACAGGCTGATCGGCAAAACTGCAATAGCTTCTTTACGATAAAGTGCCAGTGAAATGCCTTTGCGACGAGCAAGGATGTAGAGAACAGGTAGCCCGAAAAGAGACCGGGTGAACGTCATCATGATACTGTTACTACCCCCCGAATATGCCATTTTGGCAACAGCCGGTGTCATGCCATAGAGGACGGCAGAGATGGCTGCGGCTGTTATACCTACGATCCGGTTTCGCTTCACCTCATTAGATTTGATTGCGCTTGCTTTATCATCCATAGTTGTGTTTCCCAATTGTTCCAGCTGTCAGAATCTACTGAACTCGCAGAGCCACTGCACTTGCCTTTTCGCTACAAGCGACATAATACAAAATTGCTCTCGTGACCGCGCACCTTAACAAGATAGACGAACCGGTTGATCAACACAAACCGCCCCATGGTCTGTCAGCCCCCCAGAGGCCGAGAAACCCCTCATTCCATATGCGCAACGCGTCAAGAACACCCCAATGCATCACTCCTACCGAATGCCCATCTGAAATATTGGCACTCTCCTCGATAGAGTGCCAATATTTCAAAATTTCTACAACGTTTCTTAACTTTTTCTCCATATCAACAGCATACAATAATGTTGTAGATAAAAATCACGATGAGAAATTTGTGCTCCCAGATTGGAAAATGAATTCCTCGCACGTGATGGAATATAAAATCAAGGAGGTAAAGAAAATGTTTGATTTAATTCCATATGGTCGTCGTGACCGCAGTTTAACAAGTGAACTGAATCGTTGGCTCGGCGGGTCTTTCCTGCAGGATTTCCAAGGAGTTCGCGGGTTCAAGGTAGACGTTCAGGATAAGGGCGATCATTTTCTCTTGGAAGCCGATCTCCCCGGCGTTAAAAAAGAAGACATAAAAATAAATCTCGAAGCACCGTATTTAACGATTCGTGCCGAGCAGAACACGGAGAAAACGGAGGAAAAGAAGAACTACGTTTACAAAGAGCGTTCTTTCGGGTCGATCTCTCGAAGTTTCGATGTTAGCGGCATCAAAACCGGTGATATTAAAGGTAAATTTAAAGACGGAGTCCTGTCATTGACACTTCCCAAGCAGGAGGAGCAGCAGCAGGCGGATTCCATCGAGATTGAGATTGAAGATTAACTAGATCAAATAAGCTATCAGACGAGTTCTTGACTGAACACAAAGAAACATTTGGATGAATTCATTACCCGAGACTGCAAAGTGCTGGAAGTTGCATGTGCAGGCTATTAAATGTATAACCTGCACATGCGCTCAAACTCGTTGAGAAGAAATTCCTCATCTTCAGGTGTGTAGTAGTTATGGTCAGAGTGCTCTAGGTGCTGGAGACAAATTTTCGGGTTGGCAGCGATGTAGTCCGATGACTTCATAGATACGACATCGTCGTGTCTCGACTGATAGGCATGACAGGGGACCGTTACTTCGGTGATCCTTGTGCGGGTCGCTCGAATCTCGTGCCCAAGTTCCCGATAACGGGGTAACCAGCCGATATATCGCCAGAACCTCCTGTCTGGTTCCATACTGTAATCGTCTTTTACCGATTCAATCGAAGGGGTTCCATGTGGATTAATGTCAAGCGCAATCCGGATGGCTTCATTTGACGCGGATAGCTTGACACGCGCCTTCAACGGCACCGCAAGTAGAAACAGATGCTTGATCTTCTCAGGTTTCCGAATGCTTTGTTCGATCGAAAAAAGTGTTCCCATCGAATGACCGACAATAATAATAGATGAATGGTTGGCGGCCAGTTCATCAACAACTTCCTTGACCTGTCGTTTCCATTTCTCCATGGACGTTTGTGCAAACTCACGTACCGTGCCGCCGTGCCCATCGAGGAGGATGGCGCGAATTGCCCATGATTTTGGAACGCGAGGAAAGAAATTTCGAAAATAATTGGGAGAACTGCAAATTCCATGGAGGAATAGAACCACCGTATTGGCTCCTGGCACGTCACGTCTATATTCTTTATGCATTTCAGTATGTTTCTCAGTGATCGACATTCCCCTATTTCCTTTCATATATGACTACAATAGTTTGCTCCGATACATTGTCAGCTATGTCGAGTGGAAACTACGGGACGTCCGTCACGATCAAGCAGAACGGTCAGCCCTCCCGAATTCCCCACAAAGTGGAAGAGGTAATTGACCCCTGTCACCGAGTCGACCCAGATCTCCATCCCGTCCATCATGCCTTGAGAATAGGCTTTGACGAACCGCTTGCTATCTTTCGGGTATTCAAGGTTAAAATCACCTTGATTCGGTTTTCCAAATAAACTCATGAGTCGTACCTTTCACTAACGTGTTGTTTGCATGCTGCAGGGCGCATGTCTCTGTTTGACGTAATTGTTGAAACGTTTGCGCTAGGTCGGTCTGTCAAACGAGTTTTCCGACTACCCTCTCAATACGATCCATCGCTTCCACAAGATTCTCCATAGAGTTGGAGTAAGTCAGGCGAATTGCGTATGGCGCCTCGAAAGCGTTGCCAGGCACAAGTGCGACCCCGGCCTCCTCGAGGATATAGTCAGCGAGTGCGGGCGCATCATCGATGACACGATCCCCACAGCGCTTTGTGAAAAGATCGGAAACATCAGGGAACAGGTAGAATGCGCCCTCCGGGAACGGGCAACGGAATCCGGGCAGTGCTTGAACGCGGTCAAAAAGATAATTACGGCGTTTTTCAAAAGCTCGGCGCATTTCCTCAACGTATTCATCGCAAGACTCCAGGGCCGTAATGCCTGCCCATTGAACGAAAGAGGTCGCGTTTGATGTCGTATGACCCTGAATGGCAGAAATCCCCTTGATAACATCTCTGGGGCCTGCCGCATAGCCGAGCCGCCAGCCAGTCATCGCATATGCTTTCGAAAGCGCGTTTACTGTCACCGTCCGCTCTCGCATTTCGGGCGAAAGAGAAGCGATGCTGATATGGGGTGTCGTACCATAAATCAACTTCTCATATACCTCATCCGCAACGATAAAAAAATCATGCTCTCGCGCAAACTCAGCGACACGACGGAGGCTGGTCTCAGAATAGACAGCACCTGTGGGATTATTGGGACTGTTGATCAATAGAACGCGCGTTCTGTCCGTGATCGCTGCCTCGATGACCCGAAGGTCGAGCTGGTTGTCCTCATTTACCGGAACCAACACGGGAACCGCGCCCGCAAGCTTGACCATTTCCACGTAACTCACCCAGCACGGCGTGGGGATGATCACCTCATCACCGGGATTGCAGAGAACTTGGAAGGTGTTCGTTAGGGCATATTTGGCTCCTGTCGAAACGATGATTTCATCGATTGAATACTCAATCGAATTGTCTCGCCACAGCTTGCGGACAATCGCTTCGCGAAGCTGGGGAATACCGGGAGTTTGCGTATACTTGGTTTTACCTTCTAGCATCGCCTGGTGAGCCGCATCAATGATGGGGGCGGGCGTGTTGAAATCAGGTTCACCGCTGTTCAATGCGATGATGTTTTTGCCCTCATCACGCAACTTGGCAATTTTACTGTTCAGTTCAAGCGTCTGCGAAGGAGCCATTCGGCGTATACGGTCGGAAATCATAGGTCATCTTCTCTCAAATAGTATCCAAATTTGCCTGAATACGAGCAAGTTGTTCAAAAAGCTCCTTGGGCATCTTGGGTCCGTACGTCTCGAAATGTCTGTCGATCGCTGCAAGCTCAGCGGTCCACTCTTCGCAATCTATGGTCGTAAGTGCTTCGAGATCCCCCGCCGGTAAATCCAGTCCGTCAAGATCAAGATCTTCCTTACAAGGCAAGGAACCGATCGCCGTTTCATTTGCACCAACTGTTCCGTCGCAGCGTTCAGCGACCCACTTCAACACGCGGCTGTTCTCGCCAAACCCCGGCCATAAGAAGTGGCCGTCTTCTCCACGTCTGAACCAATTGACAGCGAAAATTTTTGGCAACTTATCGGGATCTGATTTCTTGCCGATCTCGAGCCAGTGGTTCAAGTAATCTCCAACGTGGTATCCGATGAAAGGAAGCATCGCAAACGGATCACGTCTCACCTGACCGATTTTGTCCGATATAACAGCGGCTGTGATCTCTGACCCCATGATCGCTCCAAGAAAAATTCCGTGCTCCCAGTTAGCACTCTGATAAATGAGCGGTATAGTCGATGGGCGACGCCCTCCGACAAGGATCGCGTCAATCGGGACGCCGGCCGGGTCTTCCCAGTTCGGGGCGATTGAGGGACAGTTTTTGGCAAGCGCCGTGAAACGCGCGTTTGGATGCGCCGCTTTGTCTTTAGATCCAGAGGTCCAATCATGGCCGTGCCAATCGATGAGGTGGTCGGGCGCAGGTTCGCCGATACCCTCCCACCAAACGTCTCCGTCGTCAGTGAGCGCAACGTTTGTGAAAATCGCGTCAGAACGAATCGAATCCATCGCATTGGGATTAGACTCATATGAGGTTCCTGGAGCAACGCCAAAGAATCCAGCCTCGGGATTGATAGCGTACAATCGACCATCCTCTCCGAATCGCATCCAGGCAATGTCATCACCGACCGTTTCAACTTTCCATCCCGGGATCGTCGGCCTGAGCATCGCTAGGTTTGTCTTGCCGCATGCGGACGGGAAAGCGCCGCATATATAATATACTTTGTCCTCAGGAGAGGTTAGTTTTAAGATCAGCATATGTTCAGCAAGCCAGCCCTCGTCGCGAGCCAGCACGGAAGCGATGCGAAGTGCAAAACATTTTTTGCCAAGCAGCGCATTGCCTCCGTATCCGGAGCCGTATGACCAGATCTCACGAGTCTCAGGAAAATGGCTGATGTATTTTTTGTCCATTGGGGCACACGGCCACGGAACGTCCTCTTCACCTGGTTTTAAAGGAGCACCGACAGAGTGCAGGCACGGGACAAATTCGCCGTCCTCACCGAGCAGATCAAGCACTTCGCTACCCATTCTCGTCATGATCCGCATATTAGTCACAACGTAGAGGCTATCGGTTATTTCAATACCAATCTTTGACGCCGGAGAGCCGAGAGGTCCCATGCAGAAAGGAATGATATACATGGTGCGTCCACGCATCGCTCCGCTGTATAACTCAGTCATCGTCTCTCGCAACTCAGCCGGATCGATCCAGTTGTTTGTCGGACCAGCGTCATCTTCATTCTCTGAAGCGATGAAGGTGCGATCCTCAACACGCGCCACGTCTGAAGGGTCACTGCGAAA
>LFTF01000081.1 GCA_001512945.1 Clostridiales bacterium DTU023
TTCATCTCATCATAAAGAATCAGCCTTTCTTCTGGCGCGAGCCCGTGGGCCACATAGGAAGTTATGGCCAGATCAAAATGATTGTCCGGGAAGGGGAGTCCGGTGAGCACAGACCCATGAATAAATTCAATAGGAGGTTTGTTTGCTTCTAGAGTACCTGCCTTGATTTTGGCAATCGCCAGCATGGATTCGGCGGGGTCGACGCCGGTCACTTGGAGGTCATACTCGTGAAGCACTTTGCAAAGCGCTCCTGTACCACACCCGATATCGATGACGCTCTGATAAGCGGAAATATCAAACTCTTCTTTAATGCTGCCGAAAACGCTTTGGTAGTTTTTCACTTGTCTGTTGAAAAACAGGCTATAAATAGGCGCAATTCGATTGAACGCGAATGGTTTTCTTGCCATTTGAACGCCTAGATGATCGCGACTTTGAAGATATTGGCAAATAGACTGTGAAAGAACGCGACGGGTACAAAGAGTATTGTGCTCAAAGGCATGGCCAGTTCATAAAATACGTTGCTGTTTTTAACAGGTTTCTTTTTTAGTCGACTGCTAAATGAACTCATGGGGATGCCCACAACATTTCCGATCATAATCATTCGGGTGGCGCCCAAGATGCCCAGCGCTGTCTCTTCTCCATACTCATCAATCACACGTTGCCATGAATCCATGGATGGTTTACCTCTCGTATCGGCATAGTGTTGCGCGAAAAAAACGCCCACGGATTGTTCTTGTGGAATGTCTTCTGTGTCGCCGGATAAGATTTTCTGTATTTCGTCGTTACTCATCCCCTGTTCCAGCGCAAATTTTGTATGCGCATAGGAACAGGCCGCACAGCCATTGACTTGCGTGACGGCGAGCATAATTCTCTCAATAAAATCATCGCTTAATTGTCCTTTTTTCTTGGCCCTGCGCATGAATTTAATAGTTCGAAAGCC
>LFTF01000009.1 GCA_001512945.1 Clostridiales bacterium DTU023
CCAATGCGGAGATCGCTTCACTGTCTGACCGCTACGGTCTCAAAGTTGATCCCAAGCTGCCTGTTCAGGAAGCGAGCGTATCAGTACAGCAACGTGTCGAAATCCTGAAGATGCTTTACCGTAAGGCAGATATTCTGATCTTCGACGAACCAACGGCTATGTTGGCTCCGCAAGAAATTGAGCACCTAATCGACGTCATACATGAACTGAGACGCTATGGCAAAACAGTGATCCTTATCACGCATAAACTTGATGAAATCAAACGATTGGCTGACCGTTGCGCTGTTCTTCGCCGGGGTCGCCTGATAGATATATTTGATGTCGCGACTACCGATACGGCTCATATGGCGACCACCATGGTCGGGCATACTATCGATTACCGTCTCGAAAAAGACACACAGCCATTTGGAGANNCCCATACTGCAGGTGGAGTCATTGACTGTGTCACGAAACACGGGTATCACGGCCGTACATGAGGTGTCTTTCACTGTCCGGTCCGGAGAGGTGTTGGCATTGGCGGGTGTTTCAGGCAACGGACAGATCGAAATTGTACAAGCCATATACGGACAGATCAAGGTAGCGTCAGGTCGTATCCTACTTGGCGGAATTGATATCACGGATCATTCGATTCGGTCGAGGATTCGCGACGGGATTTCGTATGTTCCGGAGGATAGGCAGAGAACAGGGCTTATCNNCGGAGGATTCTGAACCGCGATGCGTTCCACAGTCACGCACGTGCGCTGATAGAAGCCTACGATATTCGCAGTGGTTCAGGCGAAACGACAATAGTTCGATCCATGAGTGGAGGCAATCAACAAAAGGCGATTGTTGCCCGTGAGATTGATCTGGGTAACAAGCTGATTGTGTTCGTGCAGCCGACGCGAGGGTTAGATATCGCGGCACGTGCCCATATTCACCGCCAGATTTTGGAAGAACGCGCGAAAGGCCACGCAATTTTGCTGGTTTCACTTGAATTGGAGGAGATTATGGAGCTCGCGGATACGATCGGCGTGCTCTACAATGGCGTCCTAAGAAAAATTGCGCCAGCCGATCAAATGACCATCGAAGAAGTTGGGCGGCTTATGTTGGGGGTTGAGGCATGAAGGCGATCAAATCACCGAAGCGGTTGAAAGCCGAGACTGTTTTATCTCGTGTTCGTTCCTCACGACTGTTGATTCCGCTTGGAAGCATTGTTTTAACCTTTGCGGTATTGGCCCTTGTATTTGTATTGGTTGGTCGCAATCCTTTTACGGCGATTTACAGTTTCTTTCAGGGATCGGGGCTCGGACTCAAGCCTTCCTATGCGTCAAGCAGCAGCATGCTGACAGATTTTCTTTCGTATTTAGGAATTCTCGCTCCAATGTTGCTGGGTTCCCTGGGCGTCGTTGTTGGATTGCGAGGCGGATTGTTCAACATTGGTGTGTCAGGCCAGATGCTACTCTCCGGTTTTTTGGCAACTATTCTGGTCGGCTACTCAAATCTGCCTCCCACTGTATCCATTTGCCTTGTCTTGATCATTGGTCTGCTGTCGGGTGCTATGCTCGGTGGGATCATCGGCTGGCTAAAATATCGTTTCAATGTCCATGAAGTTGTATCCAGCATTATGTTCAATTACATCGTCAGCTTTTTGACGGGTTATTTTATCAAGACCAAGTATGTGGATCCGATTATCCGTTCATCCAAGCAGGTCGCTCTCAACGCAAGACTTAATATCGTTATAAATACCGCGGCTAACCGGCGGCTCATCATTCCCGTGGGAATATTTATTGCTGTTGCCATGGCTTTTCTGATTCGTTTTTATCTTGAACGGACGGTGGGTGGTTTTGAAGTCAAGATGATGGGCTTTAACCGCGAGGGCGCCGCCTATTCAGGGGTGTCAATTCGCAAAGTCATGATCCGTACAATGTTGATATCAGGTGCTTTGGCTGGACTTGCCGGTGTGACCTATTATCTGGGTTATTATTCTACAATTGTGCCAAAAGCTCTGCCATCACTCGGTTACGACGCCATTGCGGTTGCGCTGCTTGGCAATCTGGGTCCTGTGAGTTGTATCCTTTCGTCCGCACTTATCACAATCTTCCAGAAAGGCGCCGTCTATATGAGTTCCACGACAGGGGTTGTTCGAGAAATTGCATCACTCGTGACCGGTATTCTTTTGTTATTCAGTTCTCTTGGTGTTTCCGTTCGTGAGCGAACGCGGCACTCGGAATGAGCGTGATGAGGTAACCTTATGATTGATCGAATTATCATCGACGGGCTAGCATTTGCGCTTCCTCTTTTCGCTATGGCGGTCGGAGGGATCTTTAGTGAGAAGAGCGGCATTACAATGCTTGCGCTTGAAGGCATACAAGGTTTTGGAGCATTCTGCGGCGCAGTGGTATTCGCCTTTCTTCAACCGCTAATCGCAGGCGGAACAGGGGTTATTGTCTATCCGGTTATTTTTGCGGCGATGGTAGGGGGAACGCTCTTTGCGTTATTGCATGCTTACATGTCTATTCGTTTCCGGATCAACCAGGTTATCAGCGGTGTTGTCATCAATATTCTCGCGATGTCCTTGACGATATTCATGACGGGTTTCATCAACGAAAGACTAACTGGTGAAGCATCTAATAAAATTTGGCTGGGCGCGGCCCCGCGGTTCAGTGTTCCCTGGATCAGCAAGATCCCTGTTATCGGAGCCATTTTTAAAGATGTCTATATATTCGCGCCCTTTATACTTTTCTTTGCCGTTTTGGTGTCAATTTTGCTTTACCGAACACGGTTCGGCCTCAGGTTGCGCGCGTGCGGTGAGAATCCGGAAAGCGTGGAAGCTGCTGGCAGCAGCGTCAAGCGAATCCGTTATATGGCACTCGCTTTATGTGGCATGCTGACCGGTCTTGGGGGCATAAATTTCGCCTTCACTTTTTCGGCCAATTTCTCTCCGTCCATTTTTATGGGCTATGGATATCTCGCCATCGCCGCATTAATTTGCGGCAACTGGGATATCCGGCGTACATTGTTCACTTGTCTGTTTTTTGGTTTCGCCCGATCCGGCGGTTACCAGCTTATATTAGGGTTGGGAATGTCGAGCGACCTCTCCGACTTGTTTCTAATGATTCCATACGTGCTCACATTGCTCTTGTTGCTGTTT
>LFTF01000093.1 GCA_001512945.1 Clostridiales bacterium DTU023
TTCAATGGGGTTTGGACCCACATCCGGCTTGTTCACTTTCACGTTTTCAGCAACCGCAAACGGTGAAGGTAAATATTTCAATATTTTCAACCCCAAAGATTGGTATCAGCTGTCTTTTGTTGAGACCAATGGAAAAGTGCAGGTCTGCGGAGAGTCCCAAGATGGACTAAAGCATTACTTTGATATTTCCGTTAAGGAAGGCAATGTCGTTTTGACGGAAGATGGTTCACCTTTGACTTATTGGGTTGGGCAAGGGAAAAAATAACCCCGGCTGACAGTTCATAGGTAAGCGTAAAATGCGAATTCCTAACTCACCGCTATTCTACCTTCGGTAGTTGTGCGGTGTGAGTTCTGCGACTTTGTCGAGTGCCTTCTGCTCGACGAGCTGCGGCGCCTGTTTTAATACCCAAACCAGATAATCGTAAGGATCAATCGCGTACTCTTTAGCCGTCTCAATCAGTGCCATACAGCCGATATTCATAATCCTATCGTGAAGATTGCGGTACGCTGTGTAGCCGTCCGTGTGAAGGTAGCCATTGAAATGACTTAAGAACTGTTGAGGTCGCAAGACTTCCCGAAAATACAGGAGCAGGAGCTTGGGCGGTTACCACGGTCACATCGTCCGCCTTCTCATCGCAGCACTTACAAGCGTAAACATGTTGTACATGGCGTTCCAAGATGGCTTTTGCAAGGATC
>LFTF01000001.1:0-3752 GCA_001512945.1 Clostridiales bacterium DTU023
GTAACCAACCGTCTTCTCAGGGAAGCCGGAGTTGTTTTGCACGAAATTCCTTCGTCTGAAGTGTCGCGTGGGCGGGGTGGTCCACGCTGTATGTCGCAGCCGCTTTGGCGAGAAGACGTCAATTGAACTCAATAAGCGCGTCCACAAAGGACGCGTTTATTTTTCGCGCCGATTTCTTTGTAAAATGCCCTCGTTTGGGCTAATCTTATAACGGTTATTGAAAGCAAAAGGAGACCCAATATGGCCATTAATCTCAAAGGCAGACACTTTCTCACACTCAAAGATTTCACACCTGATGAAATCATTTGGCTTCTCGATCTCGCGAGTGATTTAAAAACAAAAAAACGCCTTGGAATACCAGGCGATTTGCTGGAAGGCAAGAACATTGTCCTGCTCTTCGAGAAAACATCTACCCGCACACGTTGCGCCTTTGAGGTGGCAGCGATGGATGAGGGAGCAGGTGTGACCTTCTTGGGGTCAGGTGATTCCCAGATCAATAAAAAAGAGTCAATCGAAGATACAGCCATGGTTTTGGGGCGGTTCTTCGATGGCATAGAATTTCGAGGTTTCGCGCAAGAAACGGTCGAAAAACTGGCGCAATATGCCGGCGTCCCTGTGTGGAACGGTTTGACGGATCTCTATCATCCGACGCAAGTTCTGGCGGATATCATGACGATTCGCGAGTATGTTCATAAACCACTCACTACGATCAAATTTGTTTATGCCGGAGACGCGCGAAATAACATGGGCAACTCTCTTATGATCGGGTGTGTCAAGCTTGGGATGCATTTTGTCGCGCTCGCGCCACGAGAGCTCTGGCCTGATGAGGACTTGGTACATGAGATGAAACAAGTCGCCCGTGAAACGGGTGGTTCCATTGAGTGTTCAGATCAACTTGACGCCGTTAGAGGCGCAGACGTCCTTTATACTGATGTATGGGTATCCATGGGCGAGGAAGCAATGTTTGAAGAGCGGATTCGTCTGTTGAAGGATTATCAGGTCAACGCGAAGATGNNTGGAGATGACGGGCAATGATGATGTTATTTTTCTGCACTGCTTACCGGCATTCCATGACCTCAATACGACGGTCGGGAAACAAATCCATGAACAGTATGGCTTGACGGCGATGGAGTGCTCGGACGATGTATTCCGTGGCACTCACTCGCGCGTCTTCGATCAGGCTGAAAATAGATTGCATACGATTAAGGCGGTAATAACCGCCACAATCGGGCGCTAATAACGACACCTGCGGGTGTCCCTATCTTATTAAACGGAGGCATTTATGAAAAAACGTATCGTCGTCGCTTTGGGTGGCAACGCCCTCGGCAACACAGCACAGGAACAGCGTGAACTAGTCCGGCAAACAGCCGTCCCCATTGTGGATCTCATCGTGGAAGGCCATGAGGTAGTAATCGCTCACGGCAATGGACCTCAGGTCGGCATGATCAACCTCGCATTTGATTGCGGCGATGTTCCCCCCATGCCTTTCCCTGAATGCGGAGCCATGAGTCAAGGGTACATTGGATACCACCTGCAAAACGCGATCCGAGAGGAATTACTCGTTCGTGGGCTCAACAAACCGGTCGTAACGATTATCACGCAGGTTGTAGTTGATAAGGAAGATCCCGCTTTTCAAAATCCGACCAAACCGATCGGATCGTTCTACAGCCAAGAACAAGCTGAGAAAATTGCCGAACAGACGGGCTTTACTATGAGAGAAGACGCCGGTCGCGGTTACCGACGCGTTGTCGCTTCTCCCAGGCCGACCGCTGTTGTTGAAGACAGGACAGTCAAGGCGTTGATCCGCGAAGGTCAGGTAGTGATCACAGTTGGCGGGGGCGGGATTCCTGTTATCCGTGAGGGCGACCATCTCGAAGGCGTAGCCGCGGTAATTGATAAGGATTTCGCTTCCGAAGTATTGGCCGCAATGATTGATGCGGATTATTTGATTATTCTGACTGCGGTTGAGAAAATCGCTTTGAACTACGGTAAACCCAATGAAACATGGCTCGATAAAGTCACAGTCGCGGAGATGGAACAATATATGGAAGAAGGCCATTTCGCGCCGGGTTCCATGCTGCCTAAAGTTGAGGCGAGCGTGGCGTTCGCGAAATCTGGTCCCGGACGGACAGCACTCGTTACATCATTGGAGAATGCAAGAGACGGCATCGCCGGTAAAACAGGCACACACATTAGCATGTAAGAACGTTATGACATGACTGGCGAAATAATCGCCGGTGGGAGGAGGGGGAGACGTATGCGGGACATTAGGGTTGCACTGTGGGGCTTTGGCGCTATGGGCAGCGGAATTGGCAAGATGATTGCCTCGAAGGAGGGGCTTGTCATTTCTGGCGTCTGTGATAGTTGGGATCGCCTTATCGGGCAGGAAGTATATACCTATCTTGGCTTAGAACGGGCCGACCGTGAACCGGTGATAATCACAGGAGATGTATCGGAAGTCGTACGCAATGATCTCTGCGATATTGTTATTCTGGCGACTGACTCGTTTGTTGCCGCGCAATTTGAGAAAATCATGTTTTGTCTCGAACAGGGCGTACACGTGATCTCCACTGCGGAGGAGATGGCCTGGCCATGGGCGCAGAATGAGGAATTGGCGGATAAAATCGACGCGGTCGCAAAACAAAGACAGGTGGCTGTACTTGGGACAGGCATCAATCCCGGATTCGTCCTTGATTATCTGATTCTTGCTGTGAGTGGGACGTGTGACCACGTCAACTCGATTGACGCCTCGAGGGTCAATGACCTCGCGCCATTTGGTAAAGCCGTCATGTTGGAGCAAGGTGTTGGCATATCCGTTCAAGAATTTGAGCGGCGGATTGCCGAAGACAGCCTCGCCGGCCACGTCGGATTCCCCGAATCGATGGAGATGATCGCCGCCGGAATGGGAGTTGAGCTCGTTGGTATCGAGCAGACTCGTGAGCCTATTGTCACGAATGTTGACCGCAAATCGGCATACGGTGAGGCAAAGAGTGGTCACCTGGCCGGTATCCGGCAGCAGAGTTATGGTCGTACGGCCGACGGAGAAGTCTTTATCCATCTCGACCATCCGCAACAGATTTGCCCGGAGGACGAAGGAGTCAATACGGGCGACTATGTCACAATTCACGCTGACGGTTACGACATGAATCTTTCGATCGTCCCGGAAACGCCGGGCGGAATTGGAACGATCGCGATGGTCGTCAATATGATTCCACACGTGCTCTCGGCAAAACCGGGACTGCGCACCATGCTCGATCTACCCGTTCCAAGAGCTATTCTTGGCAATTACGCCGAACAGGTTGAACGTGATAAGAAGAAATGGTTCAGTCAGGGAGATTTGGCTGTCATTGAGATTGTCGTCTTCCCTGTTGGGAAACGCGCTCCTCAGGTTCCGGAAGACACGAAAAATACTCCGCTTATTGCCTTTACGAAAGGCTGGTTGATCGACCAAAAGGCAAAGGTCGGTGACACTGTCACGGTCCGAACGATGACCGACCGTACAGTGCAAGGAACTCTAACGAACCGCGGTCTCGCACCCGTTCACACCTATGGTGGGTTTGTACCGGAATTGCTGGAAATTCACAAGCAAGTTCGAAGCGTGCTGTTTGGAGGTGACGCATAATGAAAAACATGTCTTATGAAGCCGTCATGGCCCGACAGAACGAGATTATGAACCAGGCGCTAGGGATTGATTACAACGACTATGAGCGCGGGGGGATTGTGTTCGACTACGAAGCGATGATGGCCGATAT
>LFTF01000001.1:3810-11402 GCA_001512945.1 Clostridiales bacterium DTU023
GCAAAACCCGGTTATGGCGCGAGAATTCTCATCAAGGACGAAGCTGCCAATCCGTCCGGAAGTTTTAAGGCGCGCCGCGCCGCGCTCTCCGTTTGGGACGCCAAGCGTAAGGGATATCAAGGAGTCATTGCCGCAACATCGGGTAACTACGGCGCTGCCGTCGCGAGCATGGCGGCCCGTCTTGGGCTGAAATGTATTGTCATACAGGAATGTTATGACAGTGACTTTAAAGGGCAGCCGGAGATTCTGGAAAAACAACGAAAATGTGAAGCGCTTGGAGCTGAAGTCATCCAGACGACAGTGGGTCCCGAACTCTTTTATTATGCGCTTTGCTTGCTTGAAGAAACAGGTTTCTATAACGCTTCCCTTTATTCGCCTTCTGCTGTTGCCGGCATTGAAACGCTTGGGTTAGAAATCGCACATCAATGTCGTGATCTTTATGGACTTGTACCTGATGTTGTGCTCGCGACGCATGCCGGAGGAGGCAATCTCACCGGGACAGCGCGAGGCTTGATAAAGGCCGGTCTTTCGGAGACCAAAGTTTACGCTGCCAGCGTTGATTTATCGGGACTTTCCATGGCGTCAGATCGGGATTTCAACCGCAAATCCTTTACGACGGGACACACTGGATTCGGGATACCGTTCGCGTCATTACCTGATCGCTCTGACGTTCCGAGAAATTCGGCTCGCGCGCTGCGGTATATCGATCGGTATCTTGTGGTAAAACAGGGCGAAGTATTTTACACAACGGAAATGCTCGCGTCACTCGAAGGCATCGAACGGGGACCTGCCGGAAATACATCGCTCGCGGCCGCCTTTGCTCTTTCTCGTGAACTGCCAGAAACAGAGACAATTGTCGTGCAAGAGACGGAATACACAGGCGCTGGCAAGCACCCTATGCCGCAGTTGACATTCGCGAGGCAAAATGGCATTCACGTCTACATGGGTGACCCGGAAGAAGAGATTCCCGGGCGCTCAATTGTGTTGCCCGCCCATCCCTCCATGATTCGGATGCGGGACTATGATATGAAACGTCTGCGTTTATCCGCACTGCGCAGGCTCACCGAAAGTGGCGGCAAGTGGACAGACGATGAGATTGCTTATATGGCGGCCGAGATCAATCAAGACATCGAAGCGACGAAATCGTTGCTTCAGGAACTATAGAACCAATCAGCACCGGAAGAGGAGACAAGCCGATGACAGATACTAACAAGCAAGACACAGTTAAGGACAGCCTCTTTGAAGAGCGCCGCAAGCATCTGGTACGTCTTTCAGACGAAGAACTCTACACCTATTTTTGGGAGCTCGCAGAAAAAATTGTCGACCCGTTGGTCGAAGCGGGCAAAATATACACAACGCCGGCGATCGAACGCAGCGTGCTGCTCCGCATGGGTTTTTCGAGCCTGGAAGCACAAGCGATTGTCAATGGTGTTATGGAACACAACTTGATACCTCATGGTGCGGGCAACGTGGTTTGGAGACTTTCGGACAAACTCGGCCTTAGTGTCCGAGATGCCGGTCTCGCGTTGACGGAGGGCAAGTATTGGGAAGACGCTGTCATCCTGTTCGAGGAGGTGGCGTCGTGAACAAGTACCCTGAGAAATGCTGCAGTGATAATACGCTCAATCAGCTGGTTGGAAATGTTGTGCCGGCACGTGAAACCAAGATCGCGCTCAGCCCGGATGAACGGCTAGATATCCGAAAAATCCTTGACGGACTTGAAAATTACCATTCGCCAAGACGCCCATGGCATTGGCGTGAGGAGAGCAATGAACCGAGAAAAATCGGAGATTTCACATATTATGAAACGTCAAAACCACTGGAGCAGTCAGTGCCTCTGCCTGGAAGTCGCGGGTTTGGATTTATCGATCCACAGCCTGACTGTGTCATAACGACGGAGATCGCTTCGGGGCGTTTCGAAGACGATGTCCGCCGCATGAGGATGGCTGCCTGGCATGGAGCTGATCACATCATGGTGATCCGGACGGCCGGTCAGTCGCACATCGACTCCCTGCTTGAAGGGACGACGCAAGGCATCGGTGGTATTCCGGTTACGCGCAAACAGTGCCGCGCGACGCGCAGGGCGCTCGATCTAATTGAGGATGAAGTCGGCAGGCCGATTAATTTTCATTCTTATGTATCGGGTGTCGCGGGTCCGGATATTGCCGTAATGTTCGTCGAAGAAGGCGTCTCCGGAGTCCATCAAGATCCACAGTACAACGTGCTGTATCGCAACATCAATATGCTCAGAAGTTATGTCGACGCGTGCGAAAGCAAAGCGATCATCGCGTATGGGGGACAGCTCCAGATTGATGGAGCACACAACGCCAACGCGACAGCGATGGAGGCATGGAAAGTCATGCCGGAACTGATGGTGCAGCATGCGATCAACACGATTTTTTCTGTCAAATGTGGCATCAAACCCGAAAATATCGCGCTGTCAAGCGTGCCTCCGACTGCGCCGCCGGCTCCCTGTATGCGTCTCGATCTGCCGTATGCCGTCGCGCTTCGCGATTTCTTCCGCGATTACAAAATCCGGGCACAGCAGAACACAAAATATATGGAATCCGAAACGCGAGAGGCAACGGTCACGCACACACTGAACATGGTCATCTCAAGGCTTACTTCAGCCGATATCCAGTCGACGATCACACCCGATGAAGGGCGCAATGTTCCGTGGCATTATTTCAATGTCAACGCGTGCAATACCGCTCGTCAATCACTAGCGGGCCTTGACGGAGTTCGTCAAATGTTGGAGGTCAAGCGCGATGGTCCCCTGGGCGAACGTGTCCGCGAGATCAAAGAAAGCGCCGTTTTGTTCATGGAGGAAATCATTGAAACGGGAGGCTATTACAGTGCCGTCGAACAAGGGTTTTTTGTTGACAGCGCAGAGTATCCCGAACGGCGAGGAGATGGTATCGCAAGGCAAGTTGACGGCGGGATCGGAAACGACAGCCTGTATCTTCGTGCCAACGACTACTTCGCGCCTGTGTGCGTCCATTTCGGAAATAACAATATACCGCCGCAATTTGAGTGTGCAAGTGAGGCAATCGGCGGCGATACGTTCCAGGACCCGTCGAAGATTCAATTTATTGATGAACTTGATGAAAATGACAACGTTAATGTTCGGATTGAGGAGAAAAGGAAATACTATGACCATCCGAACTTGATTCGTCCGGAAGTGGAGTTTCTTGCGGATGGTGTGATCGTTCTAACGATGATGCTTGCTTGTGATAAGCGTCATGCGGAGGTTGCGGCGCTCGCCATCGGGGAGAAGATGGCGCTTGCCGACTGTGAGGTCATACACAGCCAAGTCATGCATCCGTCTGAAGGCACTTACATCGAGATGAAGGGTAAAGTCGGGTTTGATATCGATTTGGAAAAACTTGAGCTTCCTGAAATTATCGAAACGCTGTCCGAAAAGGAAATACGTGCGGACATCCATGCTCGGCCGATGACGATCGTCGCGGCGACGGTTGGTGAAGACGAGCATTCTGTCGGACTCAAAGAAATTATTGATATCAAGCACGGCGGTATTGAGGGGTTTGGGATCAAATATCACTACCTTGGCACGTCATGTCCTATCGATAAACTCGTCGACTCGGCGATCGAAACGCACGCGGATGCTATTCTGATCTCGACGATTATTTCTCACAACAATATCCATTACGATAATATGCAAAAACTCGCTAATACCTGCATTGAAAAAGGTGTCCGCGATCAGTTAATCCTCATCGCCGGAGGCACGCAGGTTGTTCATGAAACAGCTGTTGAATCTGGCATGGATGCAGGATTTGGCCGCGGCAGTTCAGGCATAGATGTCGCAAGTTTTCTTGTCAATAAACGTCGCGAGATGCAAGGGGAATAGTGCGTCGATGAGAATTGATCTAATTGTCGCTGAAATTGGCAGCACAACAACGGTAGTTAACGCCTTTACCGGCTTGAAGAACGGGCGACCGCGCTTTTTGGGGCAGGGGATGGCCGCAACATCGATTGTCGAAGGCGACGTGACAATTGGACTGCGGCGCGCAGAAAATAATCTTGCTGTGACACTCGGTGTCTCCTCACTTGAGGCAGATAGCATTCTCGCGACAAGCTCAGCAGCCGGCGGACTGTCAATGACTGTACACGGCCTTGTGCCTGACATGACGGTCAACGCTGCACGTGAAGCGGCGCTCGGTTCGGGTGCCGTACTTCGCATGGTGTCGTCGGGCAAACTCCGTCCCCATGATCTCGAGCGCGTCCGTGACGTCAAACCTCGCATCATTATGGTGGCGGGAGGTGTTGACGGGGGTGAGCGCGAAACAGCGCTTTTCAATTTCGAACGTTTGACAGAGGTGCTTCCCGGGACGCCCATCCTTTATGCGGGAAACACCGACAATATCGGTGAAATCCGAAAAATTGCCTCCCAAAGTGGAGTAAAGCTGTATGTGACAGACAATGTTTACCCATCGCTGGATTGCCTTAATGTTGAGCCAGCGCGGCAGGTCATCCAAACGATCTTCGAAGAGCACATAATCGAAGCGCCGGGCATGGCGCGTATACTCGAAACAGTGACAGGGAGGATTATGCCGACACCAGGCGCGGTGATGGCGATGACGGAGAAAATGTACGACATCCTGGGTGATCTCGTTACGCTAGACGTCGGCGGGGCGACCACTGATGTCCACTCGGTGACACACGGAAGCGAGGCACTCCGTGATTTTCAGCTTAACCCGGAACCGTTCGCGAAACGCACGGTTGAGGGCGATCTAGGTGTGTTTGTCAATCGCGAGCACGTCATCAAGGCCATGACTCCC
The DNA here is from genome assembly GCA_001512945.1 of Clostridiales bacterium DTU023. Classification (GTDB taxonomy): domain Bacteria; phylum Bacillota; class Clostridia; order Saccharofermentanales; family DTU023; genus UBA4923. The sequence goes on from LFTF01000001.1 coordinate 8,610, forward strand.
CAAGAGCAAGCTCAGTTACCGGAAGGTTATGCAGATGCGCTCCTTTCTGTACCTGAGATCCCTGAAGATGACGAGCAGGCCAAACTGATCCGTCCTATGGTAGGCACGTGCTGTCGTGAAGCGCTTTCCAGGCACGCCGGTCGGATGGTTGAACTCTTCACAGCACGGGGGCGACGCACAGTTGTTCGGGGACGCGATCTGACGGCCGTTCAAACAATCATTGCGACGGGGGGTGCTCTGACCAAGCTTTCCGGTATGAGCAATGTGATACATGAACAACTTCAGACAGTGGGAACAGAGCGCCTCTATCCTCCTGAAAATGTGCGTGTTATGATAGATCGAGATTATCTGATGGCTTCTTGCGGCGTCATGGTAAAGGCTTTTCCGGAGGCTGCTGTTCAGCTATTATCGGAATCACTCATGCAAATATGACAGGAGGTAAGAATGTCTTATCCAGAGCTACTAGTTGATCGGGTCAAATTACAGCACAATGTGAAAACATTGCTCGCGATGGCGGCCCCATCGGGCCTGCAGATTCATTTTGTTACTAAATGTATTTGCGGATGGCGTCCCATAGTGGAAGCAATGAATGAGGCGGGAGCTGATTATTTCGCAGATTCGCGTGTTGAGAACTTGGCGAATATTCAAGACATTGGGCTGTCACGTATGATGGTGAGAATCCCGATGCAATCTCAAGCCATGGACACTGTCCGCTATTCTGATCTCAGTCTTAATTCAGATCTCAGCGTCATTGAATCACTGTCTGACGCAGCGCTTGCGCTTGAGCGAACGCACGGCGTTATCCTCATGGTAGAGATGGGAGATCTCCGCGAGGGATTCATGCCTGACGAGCTGATCGACGCAGCGTCTCGTGTACTTAATCTTCGTGGCGTTTGGCTTGCCGGCATAGGCGCCAACTTCAACTGCTACGGTGGGATTATCCCAGAGGAAAAACAGCTCAAACAACTCATTGAGATGGCGGAATCGATCCGACGCCGATTTGGCATACCGTTGCCAATCGTGTCAGGTGGCAATACCGGTTCTCTTTATCTGCTTAAAGAAGGGCGTATGCCTGAAGGGATTACACATCTGCGCATCGGGGAGGGTTTCTTGATTGGTATCGAGACATCATTCCGAAGAGCCATCGGGGATCTTTATACCGACGTCTTTACCGTTCGTGCGGAGATTGTTGAACTGAGACGAAAACCATCTGTCCCGCAGGGCATGATTGGTCCGAATTCATTCAACGAGATTCCTGTCTTTGAGGATCATGGCAATATCTGGCGAGCGATAGTCGCAATCGGCGAGCAAGATGCGCGTTGCGATACGTTGACTCCGCGGGATAAAAATGTTCGATTCCTAGGAGCTTCGAGTGATCATATGCTTCTTGACGTGACGCATGCTTTGCGAGATTTCAAGGTGGGCGATATTTTGGAATTTTCGCCTGATTACGCAGCGCTTCTTCGCGCATCAACTTCGCCGTACGTCAACAAACGACTCGTCTAGGAAGTAGCAGAAAGCGACAGGACGTATGCAATACTCGCAGGTAAAAGATCCTTGGTATACAAAAAAAACGTGGGCGGAGATCTCAAAAAGCGCTCTTGTCGACAATCTCGAGATAATTCGCTCACATGTAGCGGAAACGGGAGTTACCATCGCTCCTGTCATCAAGGCAAACGCATATGGTCATTGCGTGGAACTAGTTGTGCCGATCTTAGAGCAAGCCGGAGTGACATTCTTTTGCGTGGCAACGATCGATGAAGCTATCTTTTTGCGCCAAAATGGCGCACGTTCTGAAATTCTCATTTTTGGTACGACAAAGAGTGAGCATGTGTCCTATCTCAAGCATTACCGGTTAACTCAATCTATAGTGACGGCGGCAGAAGTTGATGATTTTGCCAAAGCGTCACATCAGGTAGGTGGTTCCCCGCTGTGCGTCCATATCAAGCTCGATACAGGTATGACTCGACTGGGCCTTGTCTCAGATGACAAGCATCGTGACAAGGCGGTCGAGACGATGCTCGCGGTGGCATGTGAGCCTGCCCTGCATGTTACTGGTGTTTATTCACACCTAGCTACACCAGACAGCGATCGGGAGTACATGGCACTCCAACACAGCCGGTTTATCGCGACGGTGGATCAAGCGGAAAAATTGGGTTTCCCTCGGGTCATTCGCCATCTGGCGAGCAGCTCCGCGATCCCCGGCCAGCCTGACAACCATTTCGATATGGTACGCCCGGGGATCGTTCTTTACGGTGGTAAAGCGGGACCAAGCCTGAAAGCATGGCAAGGCATTCGCCCGGTTATGACGGTCAAGAGTGTCATTGAACAGGTTGGACCTGTCGAAGCCGGTACGCGTGTCAGTTATGGCGGGACGTGGACGACTTCAAATAATTCTGTTCTGGCTGTCGTCAATATGGGCTATGGAGACGGTCTTTCACGGTTGCTGTCGAACCGCGGATCGTTCTACCATAAAGGCAGGCAATTGCCGATTCGCGGGCGTGTCTGTATGGACCGTTGCATAGTTGATGCGACTTCGTTGCCTGATGTCAAGGTTGGTGATGAAGTGATGTTTTTCGGTGAAGACGATTATGCGCGCAGATATGCGAGTGATATCGCTGATCTATATGGTGCGATTGATTACGAAGTATTCTGCGCTATCAATGAGCGTGTACCGCGTATGCTGGTTGACTAAGTGTATTGATTGAAAAGTTTTACGGAATATAAGACGAACGACCGGGAGGGGGCCCGGCCGTTCGTCTTCCATAAGAAGAAATGACATTTTATTAATGT
>LFTF01000001.1:11527-11731 GCA_001512945.1 Clostridiales bacterium DTU023
ATTTTGAGCAAACTTGGTGTCCAGGCGATTGAAGTTGCGATTGCAGCTAAAAATGGTCGCAATAGTGATATTGTCAACGAGAGTGCCGATTTGGTTTATCATCTAATCGTTTTGCTTGCGGCTTCGGGCATTCCTCTTGAAGACTTGATCAATGAGCTGAGAAAGCGCCGGACATTCTCAGAGAGCAATAAAGGCTGACAATTC
>LFTF01000121.1 GCA_001512945.1 Clostridiales bacterium DTU023
TGTAGAAACAGAAGCGTAAAAGCGATCAAGATAAAACCGGCGCCCGTTCAAACCCGCGATAAGAAAACAGTCATCTTCCGGGAAGACAGCCAAATCATCATGGCGAACCGTGAGAAAACCAGTGCCCCGTCGGTTAGCCGCGGGGACGTGAGCAAATCCCTGTCTTCTCTCTTCTGAGTCAACGTGGCGAATTGTCATATATCCGGACGGGATGATATCCAGGTCATCAATCAGATGCTGGACAAATGTAGATTTCCCAGATCCGATCGCACCTGTCAATAAAATAGGGCGTTTCTCGGCAAGCTGCGACTTCACATGTGAAAGCAGTTCTTGTTCGTTGGTCGGATAGGAAAAGCATGCCAAAGGCAGCTTGTCTGAAGTCACGTCTATTGCGTCACTAGGTTGTTTTAAAATATCCATTACTGTGCGACCTGCGGGCTACAGAGCTCTTCTGGCTTCCAATTTCCCTGAGCGCACAGCAATCATTTGAGCAGCAATGCTAATGGCAATTTCCTCAGGCGTTTCTCCCCCGATATCAAGACCGATCGGAGAGACAGCGCGCCTCAGCTGTTC
>LFTF01000032.1 GCA_001512945.1 Clostridiales bacterium DTU023
TAAAGTTGAAGATTTGCAACGATAAGTTCACCGCCCAGCTTCGCGAGTTCAAGATTGAGTTCCCCCGCATTGATTTCATCTGATAGTTCCATGCGCGATTGCGCCAGTATAGGTCCTGTATCGATCCCCTCATCCATCAGCATCAGGGTGATCCCTGTTTCTCTGTCGCCTGCAAGAAGCGCTGCCTGAATGGGCGATGCGCCGCGATACAGGGGAAGCAACGAGGCATGAATATTGAGGCATCCTTTAACGGGAATGGCGAGTAGCGAAGTCGGTAGAATCTGACCATAGGCTGCTGTAATAATCAGTTCCGGCGCAAGCGCACTAATCTCTTCAACCCACTCAGGTTTCCGACAATGATCAGGTTTCATGACACGTATGCCACGCTGTGACGCCCAACAAGCGACCGGCGACGGCGTCAGTCTCTGCCCACGGCCACACGGGCGGTCTGGCTGTGTAACGACGAGAGACGGCATGTATCCGGCCTCTTCCATATGATCGAGAATGATCACCGAAAACTCTGGTGTTCCCATAAACACAAAAGGAATCACAGAACGGCTCCTTCAGACAACTCCTCTGGGTCCTCGATCGGGCTTTCGTCCTCATCAGTTGCCTCAAACCCTGGCAATTCCTCATAGGCGCAAAGGGGTATCTCTGAATGACGGCGAAAAAGGATGCCGTCTAG
>LFTF01000100.1 GCA_001512945.1 Clostridiales bacterium DTU023
CCAAGTCATACGAGTCCCGAAATATTCGAATACCTCAACTCGATAGAAGATTTGTCGCAACTTGCAGAAGTAGTGATGTCGGGCTTGCGGTGTGAGGATTTTGTTTTTAATGACACTCAGCTCGACTGGAAGAAAACACTTCTTTTGGAACCCATGCCCAACCTTTATTTTACACGGGATCCGATGACTGCCGTGGGGTGCGGAATCTCAATCAATTGTATGTGGGCGCAGACGCGAAGGCGTGAAACGCTCATTTCGCACTTCATTACAAAATACCATGCCCTTTTTAAAGGTGTGCCCCATTATTGCCGGCGCGGTGAGAATGCGACTCTGGAGGGTGGCGATGTTCTCGTCTTGTCGCCTCAAGTTATTGCAGTCGGTGTCTCTCAACGCACAGAGTTAGCCGCAGTCAAAGCTTTCGCAAGAAACGTTTTAAATTCGGGGGACAGTTTCAAACATATTCTTGTACTCTCTATCCCCGAGATCCGCGCGTTTATGCATCTCGACACGGTCTTCACAATGATTGACCGCGACATATTTGTTGTTCATCAAGAGATTGAAGAATCACTTGAGGTTTCTGATATTACGATTGACACTCAAGGCGAACTCTGTACAAAGAGTATCGTCGATAATCTTGAAACTACTCTCAAGCGATACTTGGGCCTGAGTGCTGTGGAACTGATTCGGTGCGGAGGCACAAGTCGTGTCGATGCTCAGCGCGAACAGTG
>LFTF01000006.1:0-459 GCA_001512945.1 Clostridiales bacterium DTU023
ACCCCAGCTCATCTACCTCAACGTAATTGACCGTGATCTTATAGTCGTTTCTCGTGTAGTAGATCTTTACGACGGTGCTTTCATCCGCGGCGATCTCTACTTGCGTAAAGGCTTCCGCTTCAAATCCCGTATAAGTCTTGGCCACCGCTTCGGTAAGTGTACCGGCTGTGCCCATCAAAATGTCTGTGGCTTCTAATGTATAGGTGGTTTCACCTAAAACTGGTAGATAGTGTTCTACTTGGTAGTCCGGCACACGCTGGACGTTCACTGAGACGGTCGCGTTTTGCATCCCTGATGCGATTGTATCGAAAATCTCCAACGCGCCCAGGATCATATCCGCGGCTCCACTGGCTTGTTGCGCGTCAGGCAGGATCTCGTTCAAGGCGGTATCGTCGATGATTGTAAGACCCGCGATGTCCACCTTGAGGTTATACGCCAAGGTCGCTTCGCTTTGGCCGA
>LFTF01000006.1:582-810 GCA_001512945.1 Clostridiales bacterium DTU023
GACTGTCATCTGCCGGGTAGGTGTTGAGCGTGACGCTCTCGGCTAAGTACTGCCACGCCAAGCGGGCATTGTCCACTGAGTCGGGGACCATCTTCCATACGTCAGGCACTGCGTTTGAGGCACGTGTTAACCCGTAAGTTACAAGAGTATCACCAAAGGTGCCGTTGATCGTTGAGTTCGTGAGTGCCAGAAGTCCGGGGGGGATGAAGTTTGTAAGATCTACAATCT
>LFTF01000105.1:0-10033 GCA_001512945.1 Clostridiales bacterium DTU023
TGCATGTTGCGGATGGTCTCCTCCACGTCGCTCTCGATCACGCCGTCCGTGGCGGCAATCTCTTTGCCGCGCATCGCGACGAGCGCCGATTGAACGGCCGCGTAGATACAGATCGACACTTTGAGCGCGCATCCAAGCTTCGCGCCGTCACAGATCATGCCGGTCAAGGTGCCGAACATATTCTGAACCGCCGCAGTCACTTGCTCGGGGCCACCACCCACGAGCATGACAACCCCCGCGCTTGCGCCGACGGCTGCCGCTGTGGCTCCGCATAATGGTGACAAGCGGCCATAGCTCTTTTTTACGTGAATGGCGACGAGATGACTCAGCGTCTGCGCTCGTATTAGCGCTTCTTCTGAACTGTCAAGATAGCGAGCTGCCGCGGAAACGCAAACCGTGGCGGTGATGCCTTGATTCCCGCTTCCCGAATTGCTCATAACAGGGAATGAGGCACCGGCCATACGCGCGTCGGCCGCAGCGGCAGTTCTGGCGGCACAGTAATCGGCTAAAGAGCAGTCATTAGGGCTAGTACCCAAAATATTATGCGCCTCAGCGATCGAGCGACCGACTTCAAGCCCGTAGCTGTTCGCCAATCCCTCCTCAGAAATCCGTTCATTCAAGAGAATCGCCTGCCGGATAATGTCAAGATGTTCGAGATCGACCCGTGTGGAGAACGTCCAGATTTCTCGAAGATCATCCGGCGTAATCGCAACGGACATCTCCTGCAAGTTGGACGTGTCGTTGTGAAAGACTGACTGGTCATCTCTTTCAAGCTCCATGATTAGGTCATGCTTCCAGGCAATGACCGCTCTTCCTGAATGGTTTTTTGTCTTAACCGTGATATCAATGTAAAGCGAAGGTGTCCCCGCTGGCGCGGCATCCGATGAGACTCGCCCTTGGGCGCATAATTGCCTTGCCTCCATGATATGGCTTTCAGTGAGGTCTTGCAGGACTTGCAATCCGAGATCGGCTCTTCCGCCGACAGCACCCAATGCCGCTGCCATCGCGGCTCCCATATCATGGGTACCCGGGATAAAAACGCCCATCGCATTCTTGTAGATACTGACACTGGCCTTGAGTTGAATTGATTCAACAGGTTCGCTGCCCGATTGTTTTTTTGCCAATGCCGCTGCATATGCGACGGCAACCGGCTCTGTACAGCCCAGCGCGACGATGAGTTCCTCATCGAGTTGTTTCAAAAAATAGTCCTGTTTCATAAAATCCCTAACTTTTTTATCACTCTAAGGTTGCTTCAGTCTCCAAAACACCACTCCATTGTTTTTCAGAGACGAGATTGAGTGGTTTGCGGCAATCTGGACAGTCGAGCGACGCGATGTGACCGCGCTTGACGAGCGACATCCGTTCGCCGCACTCAAGACAATTGTAAATAGCAGAAAGGGTTTTGTCCGGTGTTATAAGACGTAAACGCTTCATCACCTCAGGTGTTCCACAGTAGCGGCAACGATAGAGTTCTCTTGAGAAATCAATCTCGCAGTCATCGCGCTGAACGAGATCTATCAATATAGGCGGGTCAATCCTGCCAAGACGAATATCGCTGAGTATTTCCTTGAACATCAGACTATCCTCGCCGTGCCTGCCGAGATAATACGTCTCGGTAAACGCACAGCTGGCACAGTCAAGCTCATAGGCAAGTCGCCATGGCAACCGTGTAGGCTTGTAAGATTGGACTGAGATGTCGGTTCCCTCGACAGGCATGGTGTGGTTGACAAAAAGCACTGTGTGCTCCGCATCGTCGACCGTCACCGTCTCAACCGAAATATCGACGTCGTCGCCTTTCCGCTTCAACCTTGTGCCCGGCAAGTTCTCAAGCAGAACTGCTCGCCATGTCCCATTATTGGAAGGCATCAGATCTTTGATCTGTACGAAGTTGATCATATCATCCGTAACGGCCGGAGGTTCTGGCAGATCATCGCCTTCTTCCGGCTCCTTGTCTCGCTTTTTGCCGCCTTTTTCATCTTGTGAAACCTGCATCGCTTCTACCGCCTCGCGATATATGTCTACTTCCTCTTCGTATGCCTTTTCTTTTCTCTTTTCATCCCTGATAAAACAGGCCGTAAGAATTTCAGGACGAACAGGGTCACGCAAGGGGTCGAGTGATCGGATCGCTAGCGTACTTCTTCTGAGCGCGTCTGCTTCGTGGAATTCAAGAACGCCTTTAACAAACGGATGCTCGTTTAGTTCACTGGTCGGCTTGACGATCCTAACCAACATGCTGGGAAGCATCGCGGCGGCGGCGACCAGGATGTCGTCCGACTCAAAGTATTCATAGGTATCTTTCTCGGGATCGGCAAATCCCAAAAAGGCAATACGCATGGTTTCATCCAGATACGCATACGCTAAATATCCCGTCTCACTTTCAGGCAATGATTCCATTCCTGTTAAGGTATAGAGCTTGCGGTCAGGTGAAACAAGAAGAAACCGCTCGTCGATCTGCCAGAACTCATACGTTTTCAGCATATGGCGTTTAATTCTTTTTGCATTTAATTTATTCATCTATCATGTCGCAAATCTTTATCCATTCAGTATTTGAATCCGGTCAAAATTTGCAATTCCATCCTTTCAAGTAGACTCTTTGCCCCTACAATGTTAAGGGCGAATCATTTTCATGCATACAACAGTATCTTATATATTCTACCAATACTTTGACCCTTACCATAATACGTGTATTACCAAACGCATTTGCAGCGCCATTGATTGCTCATAAGGTTCTCGTCATTCACCCTTAAACGGCGGTATCGGCTTTTTATTCAAAAATGCGCTCATCGCCTGTTCTTGATCTTTTGTTTGAAAGCAACGGCCGAAACACACCTCTTCGCACGCAAGCCCCTCTTCGAGTGTGAGATCGAGCCCTTCGCGGATGGCACGCTTCGCCTCTCGCGTAGCGACGGGAGCTCGCTCCGCAATGAGCTCCGCAATCTCCCACGCTCTGGCAACAAGATTTTCCGCATCAGTGATCTCCCCGATAATACCAAGGGTGAGCGCTTCATCAGGCTTGACGCGCCTGCCCGTCAGGATCAGATCGTACGCTGTCATCTGGCCAGCCAGTCTCGCAAGTCGTTGCGTGCCTCCAAAACCGGGCGTAATACCGAGCCCCGTCTCCGGGAACGCGAAACGGGCACGCTCTGAGGCAATCCGAAGATCGCAGGCAAGCGCCAGTTCAAAACCCCCTCCCAGCGCAAAGCCGTTCACTGCGGCAATGACAGGGACAGGGAAATGAGCGACTTTTTGCATCACGCTGTTGCCAAAGCGTGAAAATGCTTGCGCTTCTTTAGGCGTAAGTTCTGCCATCTCCCCAATATCAGCGCCAGCTACAAAGGCGCGTTCACCGGCGCCCGTAATCACCAAAGCACGGATAGTAAGATCTCCCTCAAGCTTGTCCAGCGCATCGAAAAGTTCTTGCAAGACCTCTCGGTTCAGCGCATTCAAACCCTCCGGCCGATTAATCGTGAGCTGGACGACATGTCCTTTGTGTTCAATCAAGATGTATGCCATACCGTCTCCTTTCACCGCTCAACAATGGCCGCGATGCCCATCCCGCCGCCGATGCAAAGCGAGGCCAGTCCTCGTTTCACATTCCTTTTCTCCATCTCATAGAGAAGCGTGACAAGAATACGAGCACCAGACGCTCCCACCGGATGGCCGAGCGCGATGGCGCCGCCATTGACATTGATCTTCGCGGGGTCAGCTTTGAGTTCATTCATTATGGCAACCGCTTGTGAGGCGAACGCTTCATTGAATTCGATTAAGTCTATATCGTCGAGAGTCAATCCTGTTTTTTCAAGGATTGCGCGCGTCGCGTAATACGGGCCCATGCCCATATAAGCCGGATCAAGACCCACTGAGACACCCGCGCGAAGCGTCGCCATCGGTTTGAGGTTGAGTGATTCTGCTTTTTCGCGACTCATCACAATCATGGCCGCAGCCCCGTCATTAATCCCCGACGCGTTACCTGCCGTAACTGTACCGTCAGACTTGAACGCCGGGCGAAGCTTCGTGAGCGCCTCGGCTGTCGTTTCGTGACGCGGGAATTCGTCTGTGTCAAAATCGTATTCACGCTTGCGTTCCTTGATGTGGACGCTGACAATCTCATCTTTGAAACGGTTCTCCCCCTGAGCGCGCTTGGTTCGCATTTGGCTTTCAAGCGCGAAAACATCCTGCATATCGCGGGTAATTCCGTAGCGTTCCGCGACATTTTCCGCTGTAATGCCCATATGGTAATCGCCAAATATATCCCACAGCCCATCCTTGATCATGCTGTCGACGAGCACCCCGTCTCCCATGCGGTAACCATAACGGCCCTTGTCGAGCAGATACGGAGCGGCTGACATATTTTCCGCGCCACCCGCGACGACAATATCAGCATCGCCGCTTCGAATCAGCGCGGCCGCAAGCGTCACCGCCTTCAAGCCGCTACCACATACATTGTTGATCGTTGTCGCCGGTACGCGTTCGGGGATACCGGCCGCCATCGCGGCCTGTCGGGCGACATTCTGACCCTGACCTGAATCCAGAATACAGCCCATCAGGACTTCATCAACATCCTCCGGGCTTATGCCGGCTCGCACAATCGCTTCGCGGATTACCGTCTCACCAAGTTTCACAACAGGCACACTCGCGAGCGCTCCGCCGAATTTTCCAACTGCCGTGCGGCAGGCCCCTAAAATTACGATATCTTTCATATACTCTTTAATCGCAGACGATCAATTGCCATGTGGCATTTTTATCTGCGACATCTCCTTTCATTGACTGGCAAGAGAGTCATCCGAACTCTCCCGATTATTAATACGAATAAAACCCTTCGCCCGACTTGCGGCCGAGTTTTCCGGCGCGCACCATGCGTTTTAAAAGCAGGCTTGGACGATACTTGGGGTCGTTGGTCTCATGGTACAACGTTTCCATAATATCCAAGACAATATCCACGCCGATGAAATCGGCAAGCTGCAACGGTCCCATCGGGTGATTGGCGCCGAGCCGCATCGCAAGATCAATGTCTTCGCGACTGGCCACGCCGTGATCGAGGAGATCAACTGCCTCATTGATCATCGGGATAAGAACGCGGTTCACAATAAACCCCGGACTTTCGCGGCAGAGAACTGGTTCCTTGCCAATCGATTGGACAATCTCCGTGGCCCGGACGATCGTTTCATCCGATGTGTTGGCGCCCTGAATAACCTCGACCAGCTTCATGACAGGCGCCGGATTGAAAAAGTGAATACCGACAACATTCGCTTCATGCGCGAGTCCCGCCGCCATTTCCGTAATCGAAAGCGACGATGTGTTGCTCGCGAAAAGACAGTCAGGTCCGCACAGGTCATCAAGTTGCGTGAACAGCTCTCGTTTCGCGTCCATGTTTTCAAATATGGCTTCAATCACCAGATCGGCATCGATCGCGTCTTTGACATTGGTCGATTTTGACAGATTGGCTAAGGTCGTCTCAACGTCTTCCGACGATAGGCGCCCTTTCGCCTCTTGTCTGCCAAGATGTTTTTCAATCATGGCAAAGCCGCGTTCGACAAACTCCATCATCTGGTCAAACATCACAACCTCATGGCCATGAGCCGCGAAGACTTGCGCGATTCCCGATCCCATAGTGCCGCAGCCGGCAACGAATAGTTTCATATAAACTCCCTTCAGTTTTAGCAGCCAATTATAAATGCTGCCCTCAACGGATTACAATTGCTTAAAATACGAGCCCTGACTCTGCCATCTCTTTGTCCTCAGTTTCAAGAAGCGGCAAGATGGATTCAAAGAAATCTAGTATCTCAGGGTTTTGCAACGCGTCGCGGTTGGTCACCTTGCGTCGGTGAAGGATATTCGTAACTGCGCTCTCAACGATTTTACCGTTCAGGGTGTGCGGAATATCCGGCGTTTCTAAAATAAGTTTGGGTACGTGACGCGGTGACGCGTTCTGCCTCAAGACCGTGCGAATCTTTTTTGCGATTTCAGGCGTGAGCCGGTTGCCCTCTTTCATTTTAACGAAGAGAATCACACGCTCGTCATCTTGGTACTGTTGTCCGATGGCCAGTGAGTCAAGCACTTCTTCTATCTTTTGAACCTGCGCATAAATCTCCGACGTGCCGATACGGACGCCTGATGGCTTCAAGATCGAGTCGGAGCGTCCGTAATATGTGACACCGCCTGTATCGGAATGGATCTCAATGTAGTCGCCGTGACGCCAAACACCGGGGAATACATCGAAATAGGCGTCGTGGTAGCGAGCGCCGTCCGTATCATCCCAAAAATAGATTGGCATCGAGGGGATAGGGAATTCGCATACGAGTTCTCCCTGTTCGTCGAACACTGATTGCCCTTGCTCATTATAAGAGGTGGCCGGCACGCCGAGTCCGGGGCCCTGAAGTTCATTACTGTATACCGGTTCAACCGGATTACCCAGATAGAAGCACCCGTTAATATCGGTTCCGCCGGCGATAGAACAAAAATGTAGATCGTCTTTGATCGCGTCGTAAATGTAATGGAACCCCGCATCCGAGAGTGCTGACCCGGTCTGTGAGATGTTGCGGAGACTTGAAAGATCGGCATGCTCCTTGGGAATGAAGCCGTCGGCCATGAGGGCGTGGACGTAACTTGCCGAAAGGCCAAAACACGTCACCTGCTCTTCCTCCAGAATCTTCCAGATTGCGGACGTGTCGGGGTAAGACGGATTGCCATCGAAAAGCACAAGCGAACATCCAACGCCAAGCGCCGCCAGCATCCAATTCCACATCATCCATGAACATGTCGTGATGTAGAGCATGGTGTCCTTGTCTGTGAGATCGTGGTGTAGTGAGATTTCTTTAAGCTGATTGATGAGAAGCCCTGCCTGCGATTGCACCATGCATTTTGGCTTGCCCGTTGTTCCCGACGAAAACATGATGACAAGCGGGTGAGCCGAGGGCAATTGCTCGTAAACAAACGGACCTGACACTTGTTTGAGATAATCTTCCCAGATAACGCCGTTCGGGATCGTATTTGCAAGCGCTGTATCTCCGGCGTAATGACATGTCACAACGCGCTTCACGGAAGCAATGCCCGCGGCAACTTCACTAGCGCGTTCCGTTACATCGAATACCTTGCCTTTATATGTGTAGCCATCAACGGTGAACAAGATCTTGGGAGCGACTTGACCTAACCGATCGATCGCCGCTACTGCCCCGATATCCGTCGCGCAAGAACACCATACGGCCCCGACAGCCGATGAGGCCAGCATGGCGATGATCGTTTCAGGAATATTCGGCATGTACGCGGCAACCGTATCACCCGGGCGGATGCCCTCTCGCCGCATGGACGTCGCGAGACGTTCAACCTGGTCGCGCAGATCTCGCCACGACAACACTCGACGCGTGTGGTTCTCGCCGCGGAAAATCATCGCCGTGTCTTCACTGTTACGATCGCGCAACATATTCTCGGCGTAGTTCAACCGGGCACCGGGGAACCAGTCTGCTCCGGGGAATTTTTGCAGATCGTCGACCACACAGTCGAATGGTTTCGACGTAGCAATCTCTAAAAACTGCCACAGTTCATCCCAGAACATTACGGGATCACTGACACTCCATCGGTGTAAATCGCGGTAGCCGTCAAACGACAACCCTTGTCGCGCCTGCAAATGGTTCATAAAAGCCTTCATACGCGACGTGTTTACGCGCTCATCGGCAGGCCGCCACAGAATCTGTCTCATACTCCCTACTGTTCCTTTCATATAGTTAACGTTTCGCTTCCCATCGTTTCGCAAGCTCTGTCACAACATAACTCGCGACATCGCCGGCATATTTGCCGGGACCAAATCCAGCGTCACAGCCTAGCTCTTTGGCCAGTTCGTGTGTGATACGGGGGCCACCGATAACGAGAAGGAATCGGTCGCGAAGCGTCTCCGCCTCCAACAGTTCCACCAACTCGACAATATTGTGAATGTGAATATCTTTCTGGGTAACCGTCTGTGATACAAGCATAACGTCGGCATCGTACGCGACGGCCTCACGGATAAAATCTTCATTGGCAACCTGGCTGCCCAGATTGAGCGCTTCGATCATGGCGTACCGTTCAAGTCCGTAATGGCCGGCATACCCTTTCATATTCATGATTGAATCGATCCCCACGGTATGTGCGTCTGTGCCCGTACTCGCGCCGATGATCTTGATTTTGCGCCCGAACTGTTCGCGGATGAACTGGTCCGTCTCTTCCATTGTCATAACGCAGACTTCGACAGAACTGACCTTGATTTTCGTATAATCGATTCCCTTTTGAAGCGATCCGTACGCGACAAAATGGGTAAATTCATGGTCAAGTGGCTGGTGCCAGGCGATCAGGGGCTCAGAAAGTCCCATGGAAATGACAATTTCTTTTGCGGCTTCAACGGCTCGATCGCCATCGGAGATGGGCAGAGTAAAGCTCAGCTGAATGCGTCCGTCGTTCATCGTATCGCCGTACGGCTTCACCTGCGTGAGATCCAGCGTTCCTGCTATTTGTTGTTCCATACGGTCACAGCTCATCGACTGCCTCCCTCCCTCATATCCTGTTGCTCACGGACGAACAGATCTGTGAACGGGTTGTTGTAGTGATCGCCTTTCATAACGACGCCGTCAAGGCCCTTGCCACCATCACGACGTCTGCGGATCCCGGCGAACTGCCCCATCTCAAGTGTACGGAATAGTCCGTCACGCCGAATGTTTTCGAGCAGTTCAAGCGCATTCGTGACAACGGTTTGGGCTCGCTGTTCCATGATCCCGCCTTCGCGATACTCAATTTCATCCGCGAGATCCGCCATCGCCCGGCGAATGTATCGGGCATTCTCAATAGCGTGCGCTCTGTCAGACATATGAGGGGTGTGGATGGCTTCAGTCATCATGCCAAGCAGCAGGAAGCGCTGATCCGTTAGTACCGTCACCATGTTGAAGAGCGTGTCCTGAACATGACCTTGGAAGATATTGCCTGTTATGTATTTGGTCGGGGGCATATATTTTAAGGGTGCGTTCGGAAAAATCTGCCTTGCCATCTGGGCCTGCGCCAGCTCGTAAACAAATGAATTCTTGATGTCCGGATCTATTTCAAATGCGTGGCCCAGACCCATCTGTGTTTCTGCCATGCCGGCGAGCAGAGCGAACTGCTCATTGATGAACTGCGAAGCAAGCACTGTATGGGCCGCTTCTAACGCGTCGGATGTGGTCAGGTAATTATCTTCGCCTGTGTTGATGATGATGCCGGCCGCTCCGTTGATCATCCGTGAGAAACCCTGATCGATCAAGGTGCGCTGCATATTGATGTCGCGGAACAGAATACCGTATAGCGCGTCATTCAACATGACGTCAAGGCGCTCTAACGCACCCATGACAGCGATCTCCGGCATACAAAGCCCTGAGCAATAGTTGCAAAGTCGGATATAGCGACCCTGTTCGTCACCCGTCTCATCGAGTGCCCCGCGCATCAGTCGGAAATTCTCCTGTGTGGCGGATGTGCCTCCGAAACCTTGTGTTGTCGCGCCATAGGGAACATAGTCGAGCAGGCTCTGGCCTGTCGTCCTAATAACAGCGATAACGTCAGCGCCCTGACGGGCGGCCGCTTTTGCCTGCACAATGTCCTCGTATATATTCCCGGTCGCGACAATCGCATAGAGCAGAGGGCTGGGTCGCTCTCCGTGTGTTTGTATTTTCTTTTCACGGACAAGACGGTTAGCGCGAATAAGCTGCATCGCTCTTTCAGCTTCCGCGTCGGCCCACAGTTTTGCGGCATAGGGATCTTGCGTCTCAAGGCTGGTCAGATCCACCTCACCGCGTGCAATACTTACCGCGATCGCCTGTGGGGTCAAACCGGTCGCAAGTGCCGCCTGAGCAAGCCAATACGCGGCACCCTGTTCGACAACGCCTTTTGCAAGCAGGTGATCGACCACCACATTGGCAAGTGGAACACCAAACGCGTCGACACCGTCTATACCGAACAAACGGCATAGTGACCGTTCAACGGTCACTGTCGTATAGGACGCGAGCTGCTCTGTGACATCATGCGCGACAACCGCTGCCGC
>LFTF01000105.1:10086-14628 GCA_001512945.1 Clostridiales bacterium DTU023
AATTTGAGGACGTCCTCATCCATGCCCAGCCATCGCGCGATCCTGATCGCGCCCTGCGGTACCGGCGCCGCGCCGTCGACCGTTTCCAGCGAATAATCCATCAGCGACTCGATCCGGCGAATGGCCTCTTCATCGGTTGGGATCGTCTCGCTTTTGGAAGAGGCAACCTGTTTGTCCATTATTTCAGCCAGGGCATTCGAGAGAATCCCTCTGATGCGCACGTGCTTTATGTTATCCCCGACAGGTGTTTGATAATGCGTCGCCACGACAAAGGACCCCATAAGCCCGGCATAAAAGCCGCACAGTGCCCCGATAAGAGCAGTCGCCTGCTCCGGGTTTGTACCGCGGAAAGGTTCATCGGTGACGACCAGTCCCCTCGCGCTCTTCGCTCGCGCTACATCGTCGCGAAGTCGGACAATCTCCGCTCCGAATGACGAAAGACCTATTCGCGTCGTATCAAGATGATCAGAGCTGTAACTGATAAAGTCAAAAAGCGGAGTCTCCGCCTTGTCAGCAGGCGGAAAATATCCCAGCTGAATCAAGACCAGTGACAACGTCAATGCCTTAAGCGCGACACTCTTGCCCCCCATATTAGGACCTGTCAGGACGGTTGTGCCCTTCGAAATTGCGATGGTCTGCCGTTCATAGGCCGATTCCCTTAACGCGAGTTGAGCCGCAATAACAGGGTGTCTGAATTGTTCCAAAACCGTGGCCTCGCCCGGAGAGCTAATAACCGGCCTTGTCGCGTTCCACGCAATCGCCAGCTCTGCGCGGGCAAGTCTGAAATCGAGCTGGCCTACAGCATCCAGATTGTCTGAGAGTGCACGCTCGTAAGGTAGCAAGGCATCACAGAGCATACGCCGAACCACAGCCTCCTCTGCGTCTTCTTGGATAACAAGGTCACCGCGTTCGGCAAGAAGCGCCGTGCCCTGATCGCCAATCGCTTGCGCCAACTGTTTTTCCAACCGATCACGTCGCGCACGGATTTCTGACAACTTGGGAGAATAATCGTCGTACAGATAAAACCCGCTGGTCCCTCGATTGCCCGGATCAAGGAGCCGTTCAGCCTCCACAAGCGGTGTGATCACGACATCGGCCTGTTCGAGTAGAGCGACGTCTTTAGACAATTTTTTTAGCAGACTAATTGCCTGCTTGATCTCAAATAACTCAGCGATATCGAGCAGGCGTCGCTTACCCAGCCCCAACACTGTTTCACGAAGGTCACGAAAATGACTGAGCAGGACTTGGGTGTTTCGAACCACCGATGGCATATTGTTCGAATATGCGATCAGGTTTTCGATGGCAGAGAACTCTTTTTCAAGAAGATCCTTGTCTTGGGGAAGGTAAAACAAATGCTTTGCCTTCAATCGTCGTCCCTGGGGCGAACGGCAATAGCAATCATCAAGCACTCTCGCGAGACCCAAACGCTCCCGGTCTTGCCGGCTGATTATAAGCATCGTGCTCCCTCCTTTGTCCTTATTAATTTCAAACGAGCGCAGGGCCAAGATCAACCACCGGACGGTCAATGACCGCGCTTAGCGCGCGCACGAGTTCGTCTGAATCGGTGAAACTCCCGTCACGTCTCATCGGATTGACACACACTAGCGGCAGCAAAAGTTGGTGCAAAACAGCCAACTTCACGCCGCGATGTTCCAACCTGGCAAGGCTTTTCTCGTCAAGAAAAAATCTGGTTCCGTCCTCAGCGGCAAGTGTCATCCCCGATAGGGAATCACTCGCAAGCAGTTCTGTGACGACACGATCTGTCACCGCTCCACTGACAAGCAACAATGTGTCCTCAGGCTGGAGAGCCGCCGCGATCTGCTTGCCTGAGCCGATAAGCGACGCAAGTTCCAGCATGCGTCGAATGCCACCCTGTCGATGTTCCATTATTACGGCCCGGACACCGCGGTTGTCCCGTAAAACTTCTAGACAGGCCTTCCGATCCGCTTCATCCATTGCCGGCAACGTGAGAAACGAGACCTGCCTTGCCGTTTTTTGAGCCAATTCATTAACAGATACCGCGTTTGCCACGCCGGCCACCAGAATAACCGCTTGTGTGAGTCCGCCCCCTGCCGGTGATTTGCGCGAAAGCGCCCCATCGACGAGAAATAGGCAATTGGGTTCAGCTTCCCGTAACAGCGTTTCACAAACTCGAAGATCCCCGGCCATTGAAGGACCCGAAAGTTCGATGTAGCCGTTGGATCGCGTGCGCGCGATGGTTACTTCTCCGGAAGCCGTATGTATCCCTGTGAGCGCCAGGATCTCGAGAACGGCATCACACTGGCTGAGCGAATCACACGCTGTCGCGATCAGACTGTGTTTCTTGAGATAGATACGCGGCTTGACGCCCCCGGTGACAAGATCTTCCTCCTCACCGTCACGGCCGATGGAGGTAACCGCAAGCGGGCGATCAAGTTCGGTTCGGTCACACACTGCCAAGATATGATTCAAGACAGTTGTTTTCCCGGCATTCTTGCCCATACCGATGATGGCGAGCGAGCGAAGCCGGCTGAGGTCAAGCCATTCAGCCAACCGGATATCCGCCTGCCCCGCCCTTATTATCATCTAACCTGCCTCAATTACCTTTGATCCGAATTTCCGATTACGCTAGCCGATCACATGTATTCGATGTCATCATCGACTTGCATCTTACGGAGCAGCTCCTTGGGTTCGAGTGACTCTTCCTGCCCGGCAAGAAGTCCGGCGACCCCGATCATTGTGATCTTCTTTTCACCACTGCATACGGGACAATGACATTCGCTCTCATAACTGCGCGGCTGTGTATAGGTGCTGATCACGCCTTCGTAATTTCGGAGTACGACACGTTCAGGACTCTGGGAGATCAGGTAGTCGGGCATGACAGGTATTTTGCCGCCACCGCCCAGCGCGTCGACTACAAATGTCGGGACACAGAAACCGGACGTATGGCCTCGCAAACTCTCGCAGATTTCTATGCCCTTAGAGACACACGTTCTGAAATGTGAGATGCCGCGTGTGAGATCACACTGATAAATGTAATAGGGACGCACTCTGATCCACACAAGCCCGTTGACCAGCTTGCGCATTACGTGGACACAGTCGTTGATGCCGCGCAGCAGAACTGATTGGTTTCCAAGCGGGATACCGGCATCGGCCATCATGGCGCAAGCGTCGCGGCTTTCAGGTGTGATCTCGTTGGGATGATTGAATTGCATGTTCAGCCAGATAGGCTTATATTTTTGGAGCATGGTACACAGCTCCGGGGTGATGCGCTGCGGCATGACTACCGGTGTGCGTGTGCCGATCCTGATGATTTCAACGTGGTCAATCTCGCGCAAAGCTTTGAGAATGTACTCAAGCCGATCATCGCTCATCAGGAGGGCATCACCTCCTGACAACAGGACGTCTCTGATCAGTGGATGTTCGCGGATATACTCGATACATGCGTCGATCTCTTCTCGTGACCGAGCGCCATCTTTCTGCCCCGCAAGACGCCTCCTCGTACAGTGACGGCAGTACATAGAACACATGTCCGTGATCAGAAACAGAACGCGGTCAGGATACCGATGAGTGAGTCCAAAGACAGGTGAATCACCTTCCTCATGGAGCGGGTCATCCTGATCCTCAGGCGCGGATTTTCGCTCCCATGCCGTTGGAACGGCCTGCTTGAGGCAGGGATCATTGGGATCATCAGGATCAATCAGGGTCAGATAGTAGGGCGTAATGGCCATTCTGAATTGTTGCAGCGCTTGATTGGCCCCGTCTATCTCCTCTTGCGAAAGCGCCAGATGCGTAGCCAACTGGTCAACCGTGGTGATACGGTTTTTGACCTGCCACTGCCAGCTGTTCCATTGCTCATCCGATACGTTGGGGAATGATACCTCACGCCTCGCCTGTGCCGTCTTGTTGATGTATTTGTTTTCTACTTTCATGGAGCTTCCCCTTTAACAGAGCTTCCCGGTAGCGAACCGGAGATACTTATCGTGATTCAAATCAGTCAAACGTACATTGCTTCAAAGATTTTTCGGAGCGCTTCGCTCTCTCGGAGCACCTGGATCGAGAACTCGGCATGGTTTTTCGTATACCCGTTGCCGACGATCATGGTGACGTCTTTTCCGACACCCTCCGCGCCTAACGCGGCACGCGTAAAGCTGGTCGCCATGCTAAAGAAATAAACCAATCCACTTTGCTTGACCGGTAGGATCGACGACATCTCCGTGCCATCGATGTTGACAACATTGATGACAACATCGTATTCACAGCCATGATTCGCGGCCAACGCCTTTTCTAGCACTTCGACTGGGTTTTGCGCGTTGGCCACAAAGAACTCATGGCAGAGGTTGTTGGTGAGCAGTGTGTCGCGGGGTCGTTCGTTACGACTCATGCCGACCACATTGCCGCATGGGCCAACGCGCTTCATGGCCTCATACCCGCATAGCATCCCGCTCTTGCCGCCTGCGCCGAGGATCAGCACGCTGTCGCCAGGACTGACGATTCTCGCCGTCTGGGCAGGCGCGCCCGCGACATCGAGCACGGCCAGCGCGAGATTTTCACTCATATCAC
>LFTF01000105.1:14639-19395 GCA_001512945.1 Clostridiales bacterium DTU023
GGATATACGGCCGTAATCTCCTCGATATGGAGTGGCGTCAGGGACAGTGACACGAGTGTCGCGATGCGGTCGCCGACCCTGAGATCGCGGTCTTTAAGAGCGGAGCCAATCGCGGCAACGGTCCCCATCAGCATGCCACCTGACCCCGTCACCGGGTTTTGCATCTTGCCTCGCTCGTTGACGATCGCGATAATCTTCGCCTTGAGACGCGCTTCACCGCCTTCAGCCTCTTCCCATAGCTGACGGAAACTTGCGGCATCAATATTGAGCGCGGAGACGTCGACCAAAATTTCGTTGTCGAATAGCGTCATCGTGTTGTCTATGGTCTGAGCCGCCTGCGGCAGCAACCCTTTTGGTTCAAGAACGCGGTGTGCGCCGTATTTATTTCCCATGGTCATATCAGAGTCCCTTTCCTCTTAATATCAATTTTTCAAAAGCCACTAAATAATATGATCAATTATTTCCGGGGCGGCATCTGCAATAGTTCACGCGCCTCGTCCGGAGAGGCAATCTCAAGTCCCATCTCACTCGCGATCCGAACAAGGCGCGCCACAAGCATGCCGTTGCTTTCCGCGTTGACTCGGCGGCTGTATTGGAGATTGTCTTCAAAACCCGTTCTGGGATGCCCACCCAAGACCATGGCCATAACGTTCATCGCCAATTGGTGACGCCCCATCGCCGAAACGGTAAAGGTGGCATCGGCCGGAAGTGAATGGCGCAAGAAGAGAAGGTCGCGCGGTGTCGCCGCGGCGCCTCCGTTGACGCCCAACACAATATTGAAATGGAGGGGACGGTCGATATGTCCTTTATTCACGAGCCTCATCGCCATATCGATATGACTTTTATCGAAGCATTCGAGTTCCGGTTTGATGCCGCGTTCCTTCATACGAGCGGCGAATTCGATGATCATGTTTTCCGTGTTGACAAAGATTTCGTCTCCGCCAAAGTTCATGGTGCCGCAGTCTAAACTTGCCATTTCCGGGTTGAGTTCAGTGGGTTGCAAACGCTCCTTTGCGGTCATACCCGTTGCGCCGCCTGTCGATGGCTGGAGAATAACCTCCGGACACGCGTCCCTGATGGCATCGATCAGAACGCGAAACCGTTCGCGATCTTGTGTGGGCGTGCCGTCTTCCTCACGCGCGTGGATATGGATAATGGCAGCGCCGGCATCCGCGGCTGATTTAGCTTCCCTGACGAACTGGTCCACCGTATAAGGAACGGCCGGATTCATTGCCTGAGTAACTTCCGCCCCACTTATGGCAGCTGTAATAATAATTTTTGACATAGTGGTCCTTCCTATTTTCTCTGTTTACTTTTCGGCGTGATGCACGTGCCTGAAGCCCGACAGACAAGGACGGGCTCTTCGAGCACGTCGGCCGCTGAGTCGGAGAGATCTGGCCTTGGCGCGATCATTTTCCAGGCCTCAAACTTCATCTTGCGCGATGAATTGCCTTCCTCCGCGATCCAGCCTTTGGCCTCGATAAAATCACCTGCCCGGACCGGCTCAAGAAAATCTACGTTGTCATAGGCACGAAAAAGTCCTTCGTCCCCGTCACGCCGGATCAAAAGTTCTGTTGCCACATCACCGAACAATTTCAACAGATGTGCCCCATCTACAAGTTGTCCCCCGTAGTGAGCGTCACCCGCGCCGATGCGTACACGAATCATGGCCTGTATCATAATTATGTCTCCTTCTTTTATGGCTATTTTATTTTTTCCAAAAATAAAGCGCCGCCTATTTCTTTTACGAAAAACGCATAGCGCTTCATGCTGAGCATGACAGTAAACCGCCCTTTGTCCGGTTTACCAGGATTAGACAGGAGGGATCACCCTGTCTCCCTTCGGCAATGGATACTTCAACGCGACCCCGATCCCGGGATTGTTGCCACTTTTACACATCCACTGCGCCTCTATTGTCGTTCAATTGTCAAAATTCAATGATTTATACGGATACCCGAATCAGCATAGAGGTGCTGTTATTCGGCCTGCCCGTTCATTATAGCCGATCCAATTGAAAACTGACAACCTTCACAACCTGATCCCTGTGATAAAATAACGTCATATAAAGTCAACACATCTATTAATGAGAACTGAGGGGGATTATGGGCAAGATATTAGTGACCGGAGGTCTCGGACAAATCGGTACAGAATTAACACTCCACTTTCGAAAAGAATACGGCATCGATAACGTCGTCGCATCCAGTATCAGGCTAAAAGATGTGCCTGAAATCTGTGAGCAAGGATGTTTTGAACTGCTTGATGTCATGGATGCCAAACGGCTTGCGCACCTGTGTGAGATTCATAATATTGATACGATCATTCACCTTGCGGCGGTCCTTTCGGCAACGGGCGAAGCGTGTCCGCAACTCGCCTATAATATCAACATGAACGGTCTCTACAACGTTCTCGAAGTGGCGCGTGAAAACAATATCCGTGTATTTACCCCAAGCTCCATCGCGGCATTCGGCGCCTCAACCCCTCCGGACCAGACGCCTCAGGATACAATTCAGCGTCCAAACACGATGTACGGTGTCACAAAAGTGGCTGGGGAACTGCTCTGCGATTATTACCACAACCGATACGGCGTCGATACACGCGGAGTGCGGTTGCCCGGGCTCATATCACATAAGGCACTGCCCGGAGGCGGCACAACGGATTACGCCGTCCATATCTATTACGAAGCGATCCGGCAAGGTCGATATGAGAGCTGCATCGCCGAAGGCACTAAACTTGACATGATGTACATGCCCGATTGCCTGAAAGCATTCACGATGCTCTTGGAAGCAGATCCCGATCGCCTCGTACACCGCAATGCCTTTAACCTCTCGGCGATGAGCATCGCCCCTGAAGAAATCGCCGCGGAAATCAAAAAACATATACCTGATTTCGAACTCACCTATGACGTAAATCCTGTCCTTCAGGCCATCGCGGACTCATGGCCCAATGCCATGGACGATTCGTGCGCGCGTGAGGAGTGGGACTGGGAACCTGATTATGACCTCGCGGCCATGACCACCGACATGCTCGAACACCTGAGGGCACGTCTAACATAAGACAACACTCAAAGGACAATCTCAAACCTTTTAGTCAATAAAAATGTGGGGCCGACTCTTGAAGAGCCGGCCCCACGTCTATATTAATTTTCTTAAATTACTTAGCTTATCTAATCGTCACATTAATCACTATGCTGATGCTCATGACAAACGTTCCCGGTAGAAGCGAGCGCTCCTGTGAGATAGGCTTCCGCGGCCGCTTTGGCGTCGCCCGACGCTCCGACCACAACTTCAATATTGTCTTCATTGAAAAGATCGACCGCGCCGCCACCCATTCCGCCAGAGATAATGACGTTGACTCCCAGCTCGTTTAAAAATTTGGGCAGGAACCCCGGTTTGTGACCCGGATTGGGGATCGATTCACTTCGGACAATCTGGTTGTTTTCAGCTTCGTAAATATTAAAATTCTCACAATGCCCGAAATGTTCTGTTACCCGATCGCCTTCACTTGCGACAGCAATTTTCATCACTTTATGACTGCCTTCATTTGTAACCGCTATTTCCATCACTTCATTGTTCTCCGTTTTCTCAAAACTATCGGCTGTCTGGTCAAACCAGTCGCCTTCAATGCTTTCAACCGCGCCCGCGTCACAAGCTGCCGCGATCTTGGGATCAATCGGCAATTTGGCGAGCACTTTCAAATTGTGTTTTTTCGCGATCTCCTCGATGTGGCTTTCGCCGAAGATCTGGTAGTCCTTGCCATTATCAGGACAATGAAAATAAGACATATTTTCCACAAGGCCGAAGATGGGAATATTCATCATCTCCGCCATGTTAACGGCCTTCGACACGATCATTGACACAAGCTCCTGAGGAGAGGTCACGACGACGATGCCGTCTACGGCGATCGACTGGAAAACTGTCAAGGGAACATCGCCTGTGCCCGGAGGCAAGTCAATGAACATGAAATCAATGTCATGCCAGATCACATCGGTCCAGAACTGCTTGACCACGCCGGCGATTAACGGCCCGCGCCAGATCACGGGATCGGTGTCCTTCTCAAGAAGCAAGTTCATCGACATAATCTCAATGCCGGATTTGCTCCTCACCGGATACAAGCCCAGCTCATCACTCCTCGCCCGTTCGTTGACACCGAACATCTTAGGGATTGAAGATCCGGTCACATCTGCGTCGAGAATGGCCGTGCGATGACCTCGCCGGTTCATGGCCACCGCAAGCAATGACGTGACAAGTGACTTGCCGACGCCGCCTTTGCCGCTGACAATGCCAATGACTTTTTTCACACTGCTCAACTCGTGCAACTTACCGGTGAAATCCACCGGCTGTTCTGTTCTGTCCGCGCAGTCTTCCATACAACTGCCGCAGTCTTGATTGCAATCTTCGCTCATCACGTTTCTCCGTTATCTTTGAATTTCTATTACATCGCCTGTAGCCAAGTAGTCAATGCGTTCGCCCATCAATTCTTTCAACCGATCATATGGTTTTAGGCCGGTGCAGTGACAGGTATAGTACTTTGCCCCTGTTTCAAGCAGGTATTTCGCGATACGCTCAATCTGTTCATCAGGTTCGTGGTCGTCATCACTTTTGGAAAGGTGAAACCCGCCGATCACATAATCGGGCATACGCCCTTTGATCGTATAAAAATGGTTGACAATATTAACGATGCCGTTGTGGGCACAGCCCGTTACAAGCAGCATAAGCCCGTCTTCTTCGATCACCATATTCTGCTCATGGGCGAACGC
>LFTF01000105.1:19432-23998 GCA_001512945.1 Clostridiales bacterium DTU023
TTTGAAAAAACCCGAATACCCTTGGTGATCGAAAATCGATCCGTTGTAAAAACGATCCGCTTGTTATCTTTTAAGGTCTCATCTATTCCTATGTATTCCAGTTCATCGTTCGCTCGCAGCGCGTAGTACTTTCCGAAAGCCAAGGGATGCAAAAACACTTCCGCATGATCGTTGATTTTAAGAAAAGTATCGAGACCGCCGCCATGGTCGTAATGTCCATGAGAGATCACGACAAACTCAACATCGGAGAGATCAACCTCCATCTTTTTGGCATTCTCTAGAAACAGACCACTCGCTCCCGTATCGAACAGGAGCTTGTGATCCAGCGATTCAATGTATAGGCTGAGCCCGTGCTCACATCCCAAGCCGTCTGAACGGGTTGTATTTTCGGCCAATGCTTTAATAATCATTGTTCAGTTTCGCCTTCTTCATCAAAAAGCAGTGCCATGGTCCGTTTGTAGACATCGCGTACTGCCTCTCCCGATGGGCAGTCAATCTCCACGATGGACTGTCCTTTATTGATCGCGTTGATCGCCTCTGAATCGTAGGGGATCCGGCCGACGAAACGCAGTGCTTGTTTTTCACAGAACCGTTCGATTTGCCCGGTAATCTCTGGGTTGGTATCCGCTTTATTGACGCACACGGCGACTTTGGTTCCAAATTTCAGGGCCGTGTCAATCACTCGTTCCATATCGCTAATTCCTGACAGGGACGGCTCCGTAACAACGAGAACCGTGTCCACCCCGCTAAGCGACGCGATGACCGGACATCCGATTCCCGGCGATCCGTCAATGATGGCAGACTTCTTGTGGACGGCCGCGTCTTTCATCGCCTTTTTCACCTCGGCGACCAGCATGCCCGACATGCCGCTTCCCATTTTGAGTTGCGCAGTGGAGAAGATCTTGTCCTCCTCCTTATATAACATCAACTCTCCGTATACGGTCGGAACCAATGTGACAGCTCCCACGGGACAGACCAAGTCACAGACGGCACAGCCCTCACAGGCAAACTGATCAACGCTATAGGTGTCATTGACAGAGATCGCGCCAAATTGGCAGTGCTGGCGGCACAGATCACATTTTATGCAAAGTTCTGGATCGATTTGCGCTTTGGGTAGCCCGTAATAGTCTTTGCGTGCCGGCACACTATCATGTCTTGTGATCAGGTGCAGGTTCGGCGCGTCGACATCACAATCGGCGTATGTTTTCGCTTGGGCGAGTTTGATAAAAGCACTCGCGACAGTTGTCTTACCCGTACCGCCCTTACCGCTTAGAATCAACAGTTGTTTCATCGTGTCGCTTCCTTTCTTGCGGTGCTGAGCAGTTGTGAAAATACCGTTTTGTAATGCGTGTCTACCCTAACGGCGATGTCAGCGTTTGAATTCAACAAGCCGAGGCGTTTGTCGTAGGGGATCTTCCCGAGAATTTTTACATCATTTTGCAGACAGTATTCCTCCGACGGATCATCGCCTTCCTGAACTTTATTGAGAACCACACCAACTGGTTTGCCCATGAGGGTCACCAGTTCATGGACCATCTTGAGGTTATGTGAGCCAAATATCGTGGGTTCCGCCACCAGGATGCAGTAATCGGCACTGGCAACTGTTTCCATCACAATACAGGCTGTACCGGGAGGACAGTCAATAAATACCGGGACATCGGGATCATCTTTGTAACCCGTGAGCAATTTTGCGACGATCGGAATGCCTGACACCTCGCCGGTGTTGAGAATTCCCGTATGAACTTCCACACTGCCGGACTGGCCCCGTTCGATTCGCCCAATGACTTTATCTTTTTTAATCAGGGCATTCTCGGGGCACACCATAAAGCACCCGCCGCAAGAATGGCAGATTTCTTCAAATACAATCAATTGATCGTTTACGTAGGCGAGCGCGTTGAATCGGCAAAAGTCGACGCACTTACGGCATCCGGTACAAAGATCCTGATTGACCTCCGGGATCACGACGGACACCTCTTCTATCTCTACATCTTCAGGTTTGAAAAAGAGATGCCCATTGGGTTCTTCCACATCGCAGTCAAGGTACAGCGATTTGTCTGCCGCGGCTGCCAAATTGACCGATACGAGCGTTTTGCCCGTACCGCCTTTGCCGCTTAAAACTGCAATCTTCATCGTATCCGCCTCAATGCCCGTGCAGTCCCGCGTGGATTTCGTCGAGCGGGGAAAGCGTACCGGCTTTCATGGCGTCGATGTTGTCTTTAATCGACGTTCCCGACGTTTTATATAGTTTGATGTTGGCTGCCTGAATGACTTCTGCGGCGTTCTGTCCACAACGCGGCGTCAACAAGACATCCACTTTTTGGTCTGCCACAATCTGCGCGGCTCTGATGCCCGCTCCGCCGGCGCTTGTTGCCGCGGTGTTCACAACGAACTCACTCTCATCTGTGTCAGTGTCGAAGATAAGGTAGTAAGGCGCACGGCCGAAACTCATACACACATTCGAGTCAATATTTTTTTCATCTACCGGTATTGCTATTCTCATAATTCTCTCCCATTCTCTATTGTTTTGATTGTATTAATTCCAAATAATTGTTGATTACTTTGCGCAAGGCGCTTACCCCAAGCACCGAGCAATGCAGTTTTGCTTCAGGAAGTCCGTCGAGTGCTTCGACAATATCTTCCTCTGTGATACTCAAGGCTTCGTCTAATGTTTTGCCTCGCGCCAGAACGGTTGTCATGCTAGAGGTCGCGACAGCTGCGCAACACCCGTAAACAAGATAACTGATGTCCGCTATCTTATTGTCCTGCACCTTGATGTACATGACCAGACAGTCTCCGCATGCGGGATCACCGACCATGCCTTCCGCATCTGCGTCGGGCATCGTATGAGCATTTTGGGGACACATAAAGTGTTCGATGACTTTATCAGAATATGAGTCCATGGTTAATTGCCCCGGCCACGCCTGCCTTGTCTGCCTTGCATGCCTCTGCCACGTCCACGACGCTGGCAGCCGCGACCGCACCCGTCTCCGAGTCCGTCGCACAGCCGGTATTCGCCTCCTTCAATAATTAACAATTTACCATTTACGAGTGAATCTGCCAATTTTTCTCTGGCCTTGACGTAAATACCCTGCACGGTAGTGCGAGCCACGCTCATCTGCTCGGCGCATTCTTCCTGGGTAAATCCCTCGAGATCGATCAGACGAATTGTTTCGTATTCGTCAACCGTCATCGAGACGAGTCCCGGCTCACGGACAGCTGAATCGATAGGACCAAACCGGTTAGTTACCGGCAGTTGGCACACATTTCTCCTTTTCATAGGTCTTGCCATCGTTTCGCACCTCCGCGATAAAATAAGAATAACCGGACTATTTCCGGTTATCCCTGATACTCTTTACAGGTCTTCTAATCTCTTAGAAATGCCCTCGAGTTGATTTTGGAGATACTTTTTTTCTTCTTCCAAATATTCTTTTTCGTTTACTTCCGGATAAGGCATAGCGGCATAGCCCCTACCATATCCTCTTCCGTATCCGCCGAATCCGCGCATACAACCGCGCCCGGGACCAAATCCCATGCCTCTGCCGCGTCCGGGACCAAATCCCATTCCGCCGCCGCGCCCGTATCCGTATCCGACCAATCTTTCACTACCTGTGTTACAAGGACCCAAGCCCCTGCCGGTCATTGGGCCTGTACCCATTGGACCTGTTCCATCTCTTGCTGCCATATTAATTTCCTCCTTATATTTAGGACATATGTCATTTACTATCACTACAATACACGCATTGGTGACATATGTCAAGAACGTGTAACATCTGAATACGTGAAGGTTAGCTGCGTAATGAATAAGCTTTTGAGTCAAGCAAATGGTGACCATAGTATGTTACAGACTCTTCTACGTTTCGACAGGTCCCTGCTATCGCTTTCATTTTCGCTACAAAAAAATGACCGGAAGTATTTCCGATCATTTCTGATACCCTTTACAGGCCTTCCAATATACTTGCAATGACCACGAGTTGATCTTGAAATAATTATCTTTATTCTTCAAGCTATTTTTCTTATTTCTTTCCGGATCGCCTTCCGAATAGTCTCCCGAATCTACCGAAGCCGCGCTGGCGTCCACGGCCGGAACCTAATCCCATCCCTCTGCCACGTTCAGAACGGATTTCGCTTCCATCATTACAGGAACCCATCCCTCTTCCGCTCATGGGACCAGAACCCCTTGGCCCTGTCTTATCTCTTGCTGGCATAATTATTTCCTCCTTTTTATAAAATATATGCTAATTACATGTCCAAGTATACGCGGATTAATGACATATGTCAACTATCAGCCGCTTTGTATTGCTAAATAGATTAAACATACTATGAATGTTAGATAAAATATTACTATAATATTTATAAATCATTTTATCATTTTAGTAGATATTACTTATATTTACCAGATTATCAGTTGACTCTCTGCTTTTCCTGTGATAAAATTCAATTCAGGATAGACTCATCCGATGTCCGTTGGTGAGCGGACAGAGGATGGTTCGAGATTTTTCACTGTATTGTGACGCTTTTATCTAATTTGACTTGATAAATTAAGTAATTGCCATAATTTCATTAAAT
>LFTF01000105.1:24014-25786 GCA_001512945.1 Clostridiales bacterium DTU023
ACGTTGCAGGCAAGATGAATGGCCTCAAGGTTTCTAGCTCCGTCTGTATAACAAGGAGAGATTGTTCAGCATCTGGGGACGTCTTGAATGAATGTTAAAAGGAATGATGCGTTTCTCTCTGGTCGATTTTACTCGATGGATCAACGAATCAGGACGAAAGTCAAAACCAAACAAAACTGGGTGTTTTATCTAAAACAAACTCATACGGATTCGGAGGAACAAAAAATGAAAATGAAAATGAATAAATTGCTATCTGTAGTGCTGGCTTTTCTTATGATCGTTTCAATCAGTTTGGTTTCCGTGGAAAATCCCGTTTATGCGGCGGGTGCTCCTGGTGAAGTCGAAATTGACAAGACCGCTGTGCGAGTGCCAGGCACTCGCGACTACGATGTAACTCTCTCGGTCGTGGGCAATCCACTTCCGGTCAAAAATGATATTGTCCTTGTTTTAGATCAATCGGGCAGTATGAACTGGAGCATGACGACGAACAGTAACCCCCCTGCGGGTGAAGATAGTCGTTGGCAGATCTTGAAAGCAGCAGCGAATCGATTCGTCGATGAGGTGCTGGCGACCGGACTCGACAATCAGGTCGCGGTGGTTTCCTATTCAACAGATCTCATCTCAGGCTCGAAGTATGATGATGCGAAAAGATTGACGGATTTCTCAAGTAACAAAACAAACGTCAAAAATAGTTACAGCAGCGTCTCGCCGGGCGGCACAACCAATATCCAATCAGGTTTTTGGCTGGCCAGCAGAATCTTGTCGGGGGCTGACCCAAATCCACCAGGCTACACGAATACCGGTGCAAGGGCAGGCGCGAACAAGTATGTCATCTTCATGACAGATGGTGAACCTAACCGATACTACGATAGTTCAGGCGTAACCCAAGGTTCCGGCATCGGCTTTTCAACAACCGCAAAAGATGCGGCAATTACCGAAGCGCTGGCGCTTAAGACTGCGAACGCAGGAACAAAAATCTACACAATCGGTCTCAACTCCGATTCCAGCCAGGCTGCCAACATCGCGGCGACACTCAATCCGACGGGATCAAACAAATACCAGGAAATTTTCTTCCCCATTACCACCGCCGCAGGCATGGACGCCGTTTTTGCTGAGCTCTCGAATACGATCAACAGCGTAGCAAGCGGTGCCGTGGTGACGGACTATATTGAAGATGGGTTTAGTTTCGTATCTTTCATTGGCCCCATTCCTTCCGGAACAACCGCGAGCGAGTCCGCCGGTATCGTCACCTGGACCATTGGTGCCATTGGCACGGCGACCAAAACGCTGACTTTCCGAGTCCACGCTGCCGACCCCATCTATGGGGCAGCTTTCACTAACGATACCGATATTGCGGGGAAAAATCCAGCCGATCTTGATTTTACGACCATCGCGTCAAATACCCATTATTCTGCCGGAAACCATACGCTGATATTCCCCAAACCTTCGGTACCCGTACCGCCGATTGCTGTAGATGACGAGTACAGCGTGGAGGCAGGACAGACTCTAACCGTGCCTGGTTCAGGCGTCTTGATCAACGACAAGTCGACGGATCAGCGCCAGGACGGCGGCACATCGACTCCGATCAGTGGATCAGTCGTGGTCATTGGATCCCCGCCGGCCCACGGCACGCTTACTCAGAATGCGGACGGTTCCTTCACCTATGTGGCTGATCCAAGCTACGTTGGAGACGTCACCTACACTTACCAGATATCAACAACCGTCGTAATCGATGGCGTCACCACAGTATTGACTGATACAGCATTGGTGAC
>LFTF01000105.1:25817-27016 GCA_001512945.1 Clostridiales bacterium DTU023
TTTGAACTTCGCGAAGGCGCGACCTTGCTTGAAACCGTGACCAACGCGGCCAACGGCAGTATCGGCTTTACGCCACTTAACTACACGCTCAATGACGTTGGCACGAAGACCTACACGGTGAAAGAGAAAACCGGATCACTAGGAGGCGTGACCTATTCGGTTATCTCTTATACTGTTACGGTAACAATCGCTGACAACGGCGATGGCACCCTGGACGTTGATGTTACAAGCAACAACGCTAGTGCGCTGAATTTCACCAACACCTATGTCGCCACAGGCAGCCTCGCGCTGTCGGGCACGAAGACACTGAACGGCAGAGCATTAGCCGCAGGCGAGTTTGAGTTTGAGCTTTACAAAGGCGCGACCTTGCTTGAAACCGTGACAAACGCGGCCGATGGCAGCATCAGCTTCGCGACGCTCAACTACACGCTCAATGACATCGGCACCAAGACCTACACGGTGAAAGAGAAGTCCGGGTCTTTGGGTGGAGTGACTTACGCCGCCACTGAGTACACGGTGACCGTGACCATCTCGGATAAGGGCGATGGAACGCTGCAGGTTGTTGCTACTCCGGATCCAACCCAACTGAACTTCACCAACACGTACGTCGCCACAGGCAGCCTCACGCTGTCGGGCACGAAGACGCTGAACGGTAGAACATTAGCCGCAGGAGAGTTTGAGTTTGAGCTTTACGAAGGCGCGACACTGCTAGAAACCGTGACCAACGCGGCTAACGGCAGCCTCGGCTTCGCGACACTTAACTACACGCTCAATGACGTCGGCACGAAGACCTACACGGTGAAAGAGAAGTCCGGATCCTTGAACGGTGTGACTTACGCAGTTTCTGTGTACACGGTGACCGTGACCATCTCGGACAAGGGCGATGGAACACTCCTCGTTGTTCCCTCAGACAACGCCGCCACGATGACCTTCGTCAACACCTACGCCGCCACGGGCAGCCTCACGCTGTCGGGCACGAAGACGCTGACCGGAAGAACTTTGGCCGCTGGAGAGTTTGAGTTTGAACTTTACGAAGGCGCGACCTTGCTTGAAACCGTGACCAACGCAGCCGATGGCAGCGTCAATTTCGCGGCACTCAATTATGACCTAACCGACGTCGGCACGAAGACCTACACTGTGAAAGAGAAATCTGGATCCCTAGGTGGTGTGACCTACGCAGTTTCTGTGTACACGGTAAC
>LFTF01000106.1 GCA_001512945.1 Clostridiales bacterium DTU023
AGAATCATCAGCGGGGCATCGATACCGCCACGCCAGACAACAACGTTCTGCCGGGATTTTGAGAGCTCACACACATGACACGTCCGGCACTTCTCCACGAACTGAGGCCATAGGTCGTTCCGTGTCTTTTGAACCTGATCCATGTCAATCTTCCAGAGGTTTCATTGTCGGAAACAGAAGAACATCCCGGATTGAAGGTTGATCCGTCAGTAACATGACAAGCCTGTCAACACCAAGTCCTAGTCCGCCCGTCGGTGGCATACCGTACTCGAGGGCTGCCACGAAATCCTCGTCCGGGAGCTGTGCTTCTTCATCACCCGCATCATAGCGGCGCTGCTGATCAGCAAATCGGCTGCGCTGATCGTAAGGATCATTTAATTCACTGTATGCATTGCCGTATTCGCGCCCTCCAATGAAGAGCTCGAAACGCTCCGTGAGTCGGCCGTTTGTTCCCGGCTTGATCTTGGTCAGAGGCGATATCTCAATCGGATAATCAATCAAGAACGTCGGCTGAACCAACTTTTCTTCAGCATATGTTTCAAAACACATGTTCAGAACCTCGCCCCAAGTCTTAGTCGAGGTGATATCGGCTAGTCCTCGCGCACGCGCAGCCTCTCGCGCTTCTTGATCCGTTGCAAGCGCGTCAAAATCGAGACCTGTGTATTCGCGCACGGCATCAATCATTGAAAGTCTTTTGAATGGCGGTTTCATCGAGATAGGCACGCCCTGGTACTCTATTTCATGCGTCCCGCATACGTCCAGACAAGCGCCTGCGCAAAGCGATTCCGTCAAGTCCATCATTGTATGGTAATCACCGTAGGCCTGGTAAAGCTCCACCATGGTAAACTCGGGATTGTGCTTGGTGCTCATGCCTTCGTTTCTGAAGTTTCGGCCAATCTCGAATACTCGCTCCATTCCTCCAACAATTAACCGTTTGAGATAGAGTTCGGGTGAAATACGCAAAAACAAATCGAGATCAAGAGCGTTATGGTGGGTGACAAAGGGTCGCGCGGCGGCGCCCCCGGGGATTGTATTCAAAATAGGAGTCTCGACTTCGAGATAGCCCTGACGGTCCAGCTCTTCGCGGATAAACCGGATAATTTGACTGCGTTTGACAAATGTCTCGCGCACGCCCGGATTGACCATCAGATCAAGATAGCGCTTACGATAACGCAAGTCCGTGTCGCGAAGACCATGAAATTTCTCAGGAAGGGGGCGCAATGATTTAGCGAGCATGGTCCAGGACGCGTTGCGAATGGAGACCTCCCCTGTCCTCGTCCGGAAAACCTCGCCGGATACGGCAACAAT
>LFTF01000049.1:0-159 GCA_001512945.1 Clostridiales bacterium DTU023
TTTCAACACCCGGCGCACCTCGTCAAGCACAAGCGCGGAATCATTGAGCAAATGAAAACTGCATTCGCAAAGCACCGCATCAAACGTTTGGTCTTCAAACGGCAATTTTTCGCTTGGTTCTGCTTGCGCGCAAACCCATACACTGTGCGGCAGGTCGTG
>LFTF01000049.1:372-5913 GCA_001512945.1 Clostridiales bacterium DTU023
TCTACTTGGAGGATCTTGCCAATCGCGAGCTCTTCCGGGATGAGTCCCTGGCCGCAAATCGGACACTTCGGCATCATGATGGGAAAATCATTACCCATGTAGTGCAATGTGATGGGCCCGTTTTCAAGCGGGACGTGACATTGTCCGCAGCAAAGCTCGCCTTCTGAAAGGTCGAATATTTCATGATATTTAGTCGACATTTAGCGAATCTCCATTCTATGACTGTATGCGCGTCGCACACGCCAGCCATCATCTTCGGGGGCGAAAAAGACCCAGTAGGTCACGTTGCCGATCAGTTTGTGCGCGATGCGGAGCCCGGATTTCATCTCTTCAATAAATTGACCGGTCTCAAGTGCCTGTTCGATCACTTCGCGAACATCGTCTTCCAAAATGAGTCGCTGCTCCAAAAGATCCGCGAGATCGTCGTCATAGGTTAGTTTCAATTTCATCAAAGCCTCCTGTTTTTCGTGCCAAAGGGTTGTCAACATATCGCGTCTCAGCTGCTCGCGGTTATCCTGCCGCAGGGAATAGCCCGGCGCGCCGCGGTTATCATCGCCGTCCCCAAAAATAAGCTCAAGCAGGTGGATGGCCCTTGCGCCTGCTTTGCTGAAGCGATCGCGGCAACCCATACAGTAGGTAAGGCGCGTTTCATCGATATCGCCGATGCAAAACTCCGTCATCTCCGAGGCAATCTCTGAATTGGAGAATTGTACAAGGCCCCCGTACCCGCAACAGGGCGTGCGATCTCCCGAATAGAAAGGTTCGTGAACCTCACACCCCAGCTGGCCCAGAAGTTCACGGACGGCTTCTCTCGTCCCTTCGAGATAGCGGGCTCCGCACGCGTCGTGCATGGTCACCGGGAGCGCGCGTTGCAGCGGTGGAAGGCCTGTCTCCAGTAACACGTCCCAGACATCGGTAATATCTCCACCGAACAGCTCTGTAAGCGTTTTGCGGCACGTAGGGCAGGACGTGATAACGATCGGTGAACCAAGCGATTGCCACGCCGTCTTGAGTTGTCTATTTGTCTCTTCAAATAACGTCGCTTCTCCGGCCCATTTAGCCATAACGCCGCAGCATCCATGCATAAACGCGACGCCGCCATCAAGCACATCGCAGAGGTGTTCATATGTCTTCTGTACAACAGATGGCGCCGACGCACCAAGCTGGCATCCCGGGAAAAAGAGATAGCGACTCTCACTACTGCCGGGCTGATGACGGAAGAAAAAGGAGTGGTCGGAATTTGCCTGGCGCATATCGTCGACCGCAAACTCAAATGCCGAAGGCGGCATTTTCTTATTTTTAACCATGATATCCCGGGCTGACTGGATGGCCGCGCCAAGATCGAGACCGTTCGGACAGATGACTTCGCACTGGCTGCAAAGCGCGCAGGCGTTGATCATCGTATTGGATGTGTGATTGCCCAGCGCAATGGAAAGGTTGTTATAGATCTCGCGCAAATAGAGTTTTGGATAGCGTTTGAAATGCGCGATAAACGCGCAGCCTTTGGCGCATTCCATACATTGGCAATCAAGGCAGCGAGATGCTTCCCCGATAGCGTCATCTTTTGTTGGGAATTCCGACGCTAGCGGCTCGACTGGATCAAAATAAGATGTCTCAACAAACAGGGTCGTGTCACGATCCATCTCTCTTTCGCGCCCCGCTGTAATGGAGACGTGCTTGACATAGCGATCGATCGTGTTGGCCGCGCGCTTTCCGGCTGCGATCGCTTCCACGAGTGACGTGAACCCACCACCTGAAAAGATACCTTCCTCGGGCGTGACCATCGTCACGGGATCTGCGTCCGGAAGGGCCTTTCCCGCCGCGACAAGGACCGCATCGTATTGTCCTGATAAGATAGCTGGGACTTCTGCTACTTCCCCGCAACAAAACACAACACCTGTCTTAGAGATGAGTTCCAGATCTTTTTCGAGCGCCGCTTGCGGTAACTTGGCACGCCGAAGACTTCCGCCCGGATTTGTTTCTTGTTCAAATACAGTGACGCTCAATCCTTTTTTTGCCAGCTCAGACGCCGCGGTCAAACCGAACGGACCCGCGCCAACGATGGCCGCCGTTCCGCCTTTGCGAACAGGAAGCATGCGTCTGGAGATGGGCTTTCCATACTGCATCGCTGCCCATTCGAGCCCACGCATCTGGATGGCACCTCCAAGGTCTTTGCGAAGACATGCGCTCGTACAGGGCATATCGCAAAGATATGACAGTGAGTGCGGGAGAGGCACGGATTTTGAATAGATTGAACGGGCAACGTCGAAATTGCCGTCTTTTACCGCCATACATAAGGAGCGGCAGTCAACACGGAGCGGGCATGCCGCCATGGCCGCCGGCGGCTTTTCCTGGATACACCGGTCCTCCAGTTCAAGGAGCTGATCTTTGCTAAGAATATCCATCGCGTTCTCCTTTGCTTGCTGACTTTATCGTATCACGATGAGGGCCAATTAAAACAGAAGAGCGGGCTGTTTTAACAGCCCGCTCCGTCACGTAAGCCATCTGCTTACCATTGGGTGAGCCGGACGATTGTCAGACCCACCCAGATGTAATCGCTTAAGCGAGTTCGTCGATTGCCGCCTTGACAACATCGGGCGTTGCGGGCACAACTGTGATCCGCGCGCCGGACGCGTTGTAGATGGCGTTCAAAATTGCCGGATGCGGCGCCGTCAGTGGTGCTTCGCCACAGCCGGCCGCTCCGTAAGGTCCAAACGGTCTCGCAGTCTCAACGTAATCGATGATGATCTCGTCGGGGATGTCCTCAATGTAGGGGATTCCGCAACCGAGCAATGAGATGTGTTTCTCGTAGTCTTCCATATTTTCCGTGAGAGCCAGTCCGATGCCCTGAGCAATACCACCGGTAATCTGTCCGTCGACAACCGATTTGTTGATGATCGTGCCGACGTCGGGAATGGTAGTAAAGCGGATTACACGAACTTTGCCAGTCTCCATATCGACCTCAACCTCAGGAATGAATAGTTCGTACATATAGACGCTGAATGGGTCTCCCTGGGCTGTGTCAAGCGAGCAATTCGTGAAGTCAGACGCGACCCAGCTGCCCTCATAGCACACGGGAATGTTCTCGGCGACCATCGCCTCGTAGTCACGATACGTTCCGTCTTCACGGCGCATCGCGTTGACGAGCATCCGGCAAGCGGCAACAATAGCGTTACCGACCATGACGTTCGAGCGACTACCGCCGGCGGGACCGGAGTTAGGGGTTAGCCCAGTATCATTTTTAATGAGTTTGATCTGCTCTGGCGTGAAGCCGGCTTCACGAAGTGTACCGTGTGCCATGCTGAGTGTTCCGATGTCAGCGCCCTGGCCGTGATCTTCCCACGAGTCAAGGACAGTGACTGTATTGTCCGCATTCAACTGAACGTTAGCAGCTGAAGAATCTGCGCCGTCAAGACCGCAACCGTAAATCCCCTGCGATACTCCGACGCCGTATTTGTAGCGGCCGTCTGACTTGGCGTTTAGTTCTGCAACACGCGCTTTAGCTTCCTCATAATAGGGACGCGCACGGTCGTACATCTCCTCGAGGCATAAAACGTCCGGTGTTTGTCCGGTCGGCGTTGTGTCTCCCTCACGGTAGATGTTGCGGTAACGGAGCTCGAAGGGATCCATGCCCATCTGATCGGCCAGGATATCCAGGCAGATTTCACTGCCCATGTAGCTCTGCGGTGATCCGAAGGCGCGGAATGCCGAACCCCAGATGTGGTTGGTGCAAACGGTCTGGCTCTTGTTTCTGATGTTGTTGATGTTATATCCCGCACCGGTAAATTGTGACAGACGCATCGTCAACAGGTCGCCGAACTCAGAGTACGGACCGTGATCAATGTAGTTATCGCCCCAAAGTGCCAGCAGCTTGCCATCTTTATCAGCCGCCATCTTGACGTGCATGAATCCAGGCGAACGCTTGCCTGTATAGGTGATCTGTTGATACATATCGTAGACAAGGGAGCAGGGACGACCGTCGAGCGCAAGACACGCGACGCCAAGCAATGCTTCCATCGTCGGCGAGAACTTATAACCGAATGTGCCGCCGGCCGGGTTCTGAATGAGGCGGAGTTTTTCCGGCTCAACGCCGATTCCGGCTACGATCATTGCGTGGTGGAGATGGATGCCAATGCTCTTCGAATGAATCGTCAGGCGTCCTTCGTCATCGATATAGGCAGACCCACAGTCCGGTTCAAGTACAAGGTGAGGCTGGCGCGAGCAGAACGATTCAACCTCAGCCACGTGAGGGGCCGTCTCAAAGATCGGGTCAACTTCATCACCCTTGATGCAGTTTGTCTCGTAGTACACGTTCGGTGTACCCGGATGGATCTCGATCGCGTCATCCGCCATCGCACTCATGGCATCCATATAGGCCGGGAGTGGTTCGATGTCAACGACGACCTTTTCAGCCGCTGCCCTGGCATGTTCAACGGTATCCGCCGCAACGATCGCGATCGCGTCGCCAATCTGGAATACTTTCTCGTCGCAGAGAATGGGGCGATCCCAACCGTCACCCTTGTTATTCGGGAACGTAATAAGACCGGAGATACGATTTTTGCCAATAACATCTTTGTGTGTGATGACTTTGTATACGCCAGGCATTTCTTCGGCTTCCGAGTAGTCGATCCCTTTCAAAATCCCGTGCGGAATCTTTGACTGGACCAGTGCCAGACGAGCTGTGTTCGATGGCATTTGAAGCGCGATGTCTGCGCCAAAATCCCATGTGCCGGTCACTTTCGCGAGAGCTGAAGGGCGTGCGTAGGTAGTACCGATAATCTTGTTATCGGTCGGCTTGAACAGAAGATCTTCTTTTTTCATCTCACCGCGCATCACTTTGGCCGCATCCAAAACAGCGTCGACCAGAGGCTTATAGCCTGTGCAGCGGCAAACGTTGCGGTGAACCTGGAACCAGTGACGAATTTCCTCTCTCGTCGGATCGGGATTTTCCGCAAGCAATACTTTGGCTGACATGATGAATCCCGGGGAGCAAAAGCCGCACTGCGCGCAGCCGTGTGCCATCCAGGCGACCTGCAATGGGTGCAGGCAATCGGGCGTTCCAATGCCTTCAATGGTCTCGATGACCGAGAAATCAGGAACACGACTCATTTTGTGAATGCAAGACCTGATCGCTTTCCCGTTGAGGACAACAGTACAGGCTCCACATTGGCCTACTTCGCAGCCAACCTTACAGCCGGTGAGCAATAACTGCTCACGGAGCACCTTGGCGAGCGAAATGTCTGGATCTACGATCAATACGCGCTGAACGCCATTGATAGTGATATGCAATTTTTTCATTCTGGAAACACCTCCTACTTCATCGTTCGTGTTGAACGGATGGTATCAATAGTATCTATGTATCATTATTACTGGACGCCATTCTACTGTCAAGTTAACCGAGCCAGACAACCCCGCAGCTTGTATTTCTTGGTAGATTCACAAAAACTTGTGGCATGCCCGTAAATCATGCCAGGGTGGTGGTTTAGCCATGCTATTGCTCTTATTTCTAATATTCCGAGCAGTTGGGAACAGTCCTTCACT